>JAVEWL010000124.1:0-10483 GCA_034004565.1 FCB group bacterium
AGCGCGTCGAGCTGATGAATTATTCGGTGAAGGACGACGTCCTTCGCCGGCTGACCCCCGACATCGCGAAATTCTACGAGGTGGTGCCGATCCGCGAGAAGGACGGCATCCTTACGGTGGCGATGGCGGACCCGCTTAACATCGGCATTCTGGACGATCTTCACCAAATCACCGGCATGGAAGTCCGCGGCGCCATCAGCAACGCGCAGGACGTGTCGGCCTACATCAAAGAGCACTACGCCTACGAGACCGACTCGATCCACCAGACGCTGAGCGAGCTGGTCGAGCGCGTGGGCGATGCGGCGTTCACCGCCGAGGAACTGGGCCAGATGGAGCTCGTGGGCGATGCGGAAAACCTGATCCTGCTCGCGCAAGAGCCCGAGATTATCAAGATCGTGAACCTGGTGCTGCTCGAGGCGGTGCAAAAGCGCGCGTCCGATATTCACTTCGAGATCTACGAAGAGGATTTCCGCATCCGCATCCGCGTGGACGGCGTGCTGCACGAAATCGTGAGCCCGCCCAAGGCGCTGTCGCTCGCGCTGATTTCGCGCGTGAAGGTCATGTCCGGCATGGACATCGGCGAGCGGCGCCTGCCCCAGGACGCGCGTATCGAGTTGAAGGTCGGCGGGTCCGAGATCGACATCCGCGTGGCCACGCTGCCCACGCTGTACGGCGAAAACATCGTGATGCGTATCCTCGACAGAACGGCGGTGCAGGTGGACCTTGACAAGCTCGGGTTCCAGCCGGAAACCCTCAAGAAGCTGCGGCGCGTCATCGAGAAACCGAACGGCATCTTCCTCGTGACGGGCCCGACCGGTTCCGGCAAAACCACGACGCTCTACGCCTGCGTGAACGATCTCAACACCATCGGCGTGAAGATCATCACCACCGAGGACCCGGTCGAACTTCAGATCGACCGCGTGGTCCAGGTGCAGGTGAAGGAGGACATCGGCCTCACCTTTGCCGCCTGCCTGCGCGCCATCCTGCGCCAGGACCCCGACATCGTGATGGTCGGTGAAATCCGCGACTTCGAGACCGCCTCGATCGCCATCGAAGCGTCGCTCACCGGTCACCTGGTGCTGTCGACCCTGCACACCAACAGCGCCCCCGAAACCATCACGCGTCTGCTTGATATGGACGTCGAGCCGTTCCTCATCACCTCCTCGCTCGAGGCGGTGCTCGCCCAGCGGCTCGTGCGCACGCTGTGCCGCCACTGCCGCGAGGCGTACAAGCCCGACGAAGAGGAAGGCGAGTTGCTCGGCCTGCCGATGCGCTGGCGCCAGGACCCGAACCTGCGGTTCTACCGGCCGAAGGGCTGCCCCGCCTGCGACTACATCGGGTATATGGGCCGCTGCGGCCTGTTCGAGATGCTCGTCGTCGACGAGACCATGTGCGACATGATCCTGAACCGCGCCATGTCCTTCGAACTGCGCAAGTACGCGCGCAAGGTGCAGGGGATGCGCACCCTGCGCGAAGAAGGGCTCATCAAGTGCGCGCAGGGCATTACCAGCGCCGAAGAAATCCTGGCGCACACCGACAAGTTTGAGGACTAGGGAGGAGTAGCCGGGTCATGGCGAAGTTCGCGTACAAGGCCATCAACAAGGAAGGCAAGGAACAGTTCGGAGTGATCGACTCCGAAAGCCAGGCCCTTGCCCTCAACGACATCCGTTCGCTCGGGCTTTATCCCACCCAGGTCTGGGAAGCGCGCAAGTCCGACGAGCGCCGCGCCCGCAAGAAGAAGAAGGGCCTCAACGAGTTCTACATGGGCGGGCTCAAACAGAAACAGATCGTGATCATGACCCGCCAGCTCGCCACCCTGATCGACGCCGGCCTGCCTCTGCTGCGCAGCCTGAACGTGCTGATCGCCCAGCAGCCGCCGTCGAAGCTCAAAGACATCCTGCGCGAAATCGCCATGGACGTGCAGTCCGGCTCGACCTTCTCCGAGGCGCTCGCCAAACATCCCCGCGGGTTCGACCGCCTCTTCGTGAACATGGTGCGCGCCGGCGAAATCGGCGGTATGCTCGAAGTCGTGCTCAACCGCCTCGCGCTCTTCATGGAAAAGCGCGCCGCCCTCAAGGCGCGCGTCAAGAGCGCCATGTTTTACCCGATCTTCGTTATCATCATCGCCACGGTCATCGTGCTCGGCATCCTGACCTTCATCGTGCCCTCGTTCGGCGATATCTTCAAAGACTTCGGCGCCGAACTGCCCGGCATGACGAAATTCCTCATCTCGGCGGGCAACTTCGTGAAGTACGGCTGGTGGAAGGGGTTGCTGATCCTCGATGCCATCGTCATCACCTTCAAGCTGCTGCGCAAGGTCCAGTATTTCCGTATCGCCTGCGACTGGCTTTCGCTCAAGTTGTGGCTCATCGGCGACCTCGTGACCAAGGTGTCCGTAGCCCGTTTCGCCCGCACGCTCGGCACCCTCATCACCTCCGGCGTGCCCATCCTCCAGTCGCTGCGCATCACCAAGGAAACCATCGGCAACCACTTTATCGAAACCGCCGTCCAGAGTATTCACGACAGCATCAAGGAAGGCGACACCATCGCCGCGCCGCTCGACAAGGCCAAGGTGTTTCCCGCCATGGTCGTCAACATGATCGACGTCGGCGAGGAAACCGGCAGCCTCGATTCCATGCTCATCAAGATCGCGGACATCTACGACCTCGAAGTCGAGACCGCCATCGAAGGGCTGCTGCGCCTCATCGAACCGATGCTGATCGTCGTGCTCGGCGTCATCATCGGCTTTATCGTTATCGCGCTCTACATGCCCATCTTCTCTCTGGCCGACCAGCTCTCGGGAGGATAAGCCATGAAGCGCACACAAAATCGGTTGAACACGGCCCGCGCAGCCGGCGCGGCGACGATCCCCGGCGCCAAGGAGCATAAAGAAATGAAACGCAAATTCGGTTTCACCCTCGTCGAACTGCTGGTGGTGATCGCCATCATCAGCATCCTTGCCGCCATCGTCACCCCCAGGGTGCAGACGTACATCCTGCGCGCTCGCGCGACCAGTACCGAGTCAGAGATCGCGGGCCTTGAAGTGGCAATCACGAAGATGTTGACCGATAGTGGCAAGTCCAGCATACGGGATATGTTTGAGAGTCCCCCGGCAGCGCCGCCCCTTATCGGCTCTCCCCCAACGGGCGCGGATCTCGATCAGTTGAAGCTCGATATAGGCGCCTATTCGGACGCGATATACGCGTTAATGCGTCAGGGCCGGAACGCCGCCGACAACACCGGCGTTCTTCCTGGTGGCCTCAAATTAGCCGTGGGCGTCAAGGATAAGCTCGCTACCAGTTACCTGGATATCGGCCTCGATTCGTGGGACCGTCGCTACCAGTTCTGGGCGGGGCCGTGGGGCACCACCTATCCCATTCCGTTCCGCTCTTTCCGGGCGCCCGCCATCCGGGAAAGTGATGACTCGTCTCTGCCCTATATCTACAGCGCCGACAATGTGACCATCAATCCGGAAACTGGCGCGGAAGAGCCTGTGGATCGCAAGCAGGAAATGGATGACATCCTGCCGGGCAATCCTCCTCTAGACGACCAGAACGGTTTTCCCGCGCCCAAAGATTTGGTCATCTACATCTTTTCTCCCGGTGTCAACGGGACGGTGGACCAGATCTTCGGCACGCAAACCGATCCCGCGCTGCTGGGCGGCGGTGACGACATCAACAATTGGGATAAGACTCAGGGCTGGACAGGATTCTATAGTTAATTGTGACCATGGAGGTATTGATGTTTGCCCTCCCGAATTAACAGAGTCGGCTTCACCCTTGTGGAAATGCTTGTGGTGATCGCCATTATCGCGACGCTTACGGCCATCGCGGTGCCGACGATGAACAAGCTTGGCATGTTCGGCCGCGATCCGCTCACAGTTGCCGCACGGCAGACGCTCGTCATACTTAAGGCGGCCCGCATTTACGCGGGTGCCAACAATGTCGACACGGCCGTGGTGTATGCAGTGGCGGAACGGCCTGACGAACGAACAGAGGATGCGACCGACACTTACATGGTGATCGATGCCATTGCCATGGTTCGGCGCCTCACGCCGGAAGAACTAAGGATTGTTACCGGGAATAACGAAAACCAAATGATGGCGCTTTCCGGGTCCGAAAAGGGCAATCTCCTGCCGTTCGTGCCAGTGAAAGGTATTGATGGGGTTTTTCAACGACTCCAGAAAGGAGCGGTAATCGCGTCTTACTCTGGTGCCGCTCCTCCGGATCCTCAATTGATGCCGAGCATAACTGATTGGGAAGATACGGCAGGATTCTGCGCCATTCGCGTTCTCGACAAGAGTCTTAATACTGTTACGCCGCGGCCGAACACGGCCTATCATGAGATTGCCAATCCCACAGATACATTTAAAGACCCCATGGACCCCACTAACGTGCTCAACCCGGACTATGCCCTGTCGAGGTTTCCCGCCCACGTTTTCAAACCGTCGGGCATTGTGCAGGTTCCTTCGAATGATATGGTTAAGCTGAAGCTCTATGTAGTCCCCGACCTGACGGCCCCTTCAGACGTGCGTTTTCTCGAAACCGGCGAACCCGTTCCGGCGGAGGAAATTGAAATCTACAGCACCATCGGCCGCATACAGGCGGCGTCGTGATGGGAGTTGGCATGAAGCGCAACGGCGGTTATACGTTTATCGAGATGCTGGTCGCGATGACGATCCTGATCATCGGGATCGTGTTCATCATGCGGATGCTGCCCGCCGCGTTGCGCGCGGCGCACATGGCGGGCGAGCGGTCCGTCGCGGCGCAGTTCGCCGGTTCGCAGCTCGGCATGACACGGGCCGCGGGCGCCGAGGTGATCCAGCTCGACGACACCAGTTTCCCCCTGTCGCAGCGGTCTGTGTTCAGCGCCGCCAGCGGCATCTACGATATCTACAGCATGTACACCGGCTGGCAATCGGACCTGCAACGAATGGACGGTGCGGCGGAAACGTACCTGCAACGTGTTGTCTTTTCCGTGGAAATGCCCGACGGGCGCCGTGAGTCTTTCGTGACCTACGTCACGCGGCAATAGGAGGGCCCGCCATGCACGCGCTGACAAATCGAATATCGGAAATCGGAAATCGAAAATCGGCGGGTTTCTCGCTCATCGAATTGATCACCGTTACGGCCATTCTCACCATCGTGCTTTCGGGCATTCTGGCGGTGTTTCTGGGCAGCATGAAAGCGGTCCGCCAGGGCTACCGCCACATGGACGCCTACGAAATGACCCGGGGCGCATTCCAGGTGGTGCAGCGGGATCTCACGGGCGGGTTCACCTCGCGCGAACACGGTGATTACTACCAGTTCTTCGGAACGCCTTACGGGATGGTGTTTGTCGGCGTTGCCAGCAACTTCCAGGGCATCGGCAACAACCAGGGCGACAACCTCTGCCGCGTCAGCTACGTCATCCGTCAGCTCGGGCCGCTGGTGGATCCCGTTACCGGCGACTACATTCCCGATCCGGACACCGGGTTTCCCATTCCCGATCCGCTCGACAGCATTCATGTGAGCGAGCGCGACGTGCCTATGGATGTACCGGCGTACTGCCTGATTCGCTACGTCGAGGTCGGGATCGACAGCCTCGACAGCTATTCTTTCGGATGGACCGCAGCCTCGAGGAGTGCGGACCCGGAATTCGGCGCGGTGGGTGGAAACCTCGAGCAGGAACTGATTAACGTCAGGAGCAGCAATGCCGGCATGCCGGCCGAGGTTGTCGAGCGGCTGGTCAACGCCAAGAAACGCGAACTGTGGCTTCGCATGTTGCGCGGCAACGGTCCGGTGTGGGAATTCGACGACGCGAGCGGCGCCTGGATGGCCCATGCGGTGCCCCCGGCCCTTCAGGTTCCGAGCTTTTTCGATTTTCATCCGGATAAACGCGTGCGCGACTACATCGTCGCCACGAACATCTATTACAACCGCGACGAAGTCCGTGAAGCCCTCAACGAGGTGGTTACCAGCACGGGCCTGGTCAATTTCGGTATCAACGCCTTCAGCTACGGTTTTCCGTATAGCTATACCATGGGGGCCGCGCGACCCACCTCCACGCCGCCCGCGCTTCCGAACGAGCGATTCGGGCAGCACGGCCTTGTCTTCGTGAAATTCTGGAACGGGTATTCGCTGGACAACCTGGCGAACTACACCGCAAGCTTCGGCGGCGAAGGGTCGCCGCTCTTGCCCAGGCTTCCCGCCGCCGTGGCCTTCCACCTGCGTTTCCGGTTCCCCGCGCCGAACGTGGCCGCGGCGGAAATCGAGCGCGTGCTGGATCAAACGGTGGACGTGCCCAGCGCATTCACGCGCGCGCAGATGGGCTTAAGTTGATTTTTCGGGCGCGGTCCGGTTTGCGCCCTTTGGACATTCGAATCGATATTCAGGGTGATGCCACCCCTGTGAGCTTGTTTGGGGGTGCTTCGAAGCGCTATGTGCCGCACCTTAAGCACCCTCAAACAAGTTTGGAGGTGGCACATCCGAAGTGGGTCTGGAGGTACACAGCCTTTGAGAGTCCGGGGCGAAGGAAGGCCGGGCGGGAAGAAGCGGTTCGCCCTGAACGGGAAGGTTTTATAAAGGTTTGAGACACACTATGACGAGCCTTCAAGACAAATCGCGCGGCGCCGCACTCATCGTCGCGATCCTGGTCCTGGCGATCCTGCTGATCATCGTGCTTTCCTTCTTCCAGGCCAGCCGCCAGGAAGTGAGCATCGCCACCAACTACCGCAACGCCACGCAGGCCGACCTCCTCGCCGAAGGCGGCACCGCCATCGCCATCGCCTTCCTCAACCACGACCGCACCGTCCACCCGACCGTCACCTCGATCGACCACGCCTGGAAAACCTACTTCAACGGCGCCTGGGCCGCCGGCAAACCCTGGCTCTGGAAGTATGGCGCCATCATCAATACCGTCAAGGGCGAAGGCAACGCCGTGCCCGAATATGACCTCGATTGGTGGACGGCCACCAGAGGCGACTCCCTCGGCGACGCCCTCTACATTCCCCGCGTCGACGGGACTGGCGTGTATTCCGACATCTACAATCCCATCGCCAATCCCTTCGTGGTCAACTACCCCTCAGGGCCGTCCGGAATGGTCGCCGGCGGGATTACGGGCGACGCCATCCTGGCGGGCAACAATCTCGGGCCGCTTCAGGTCGACCGTTTCGCCGACTGGGACAACGACGAGGACGGCCTGCGCGATTCGGCGTGGATCCCCATGCCGATGGACGTCTTTCCCGATATGCCCGCCGACGAGCCGGGCGACGGCATCGACAACGACCTCGACGGGGTGATCGACGAAAGCAATAATGGCCTCGACGACGACGGCGACGGGATCATCGACAACGAACCGGCCGAACGCGCGTTGTTCGTCTACTGGGGCGGCAACGACGGCCTCGACAACGACGGCAACGGCCAGATTGACGAAGTGGCCGAGCGGAAGCCGTTCCTGACCACGCCCTTCCCGCCGCTGGACCTGAACGGCGACGGCATCTTCGATGTGACGACGTATCCCTCCATCAGCGTCCAGGCGCGTAACCCGGAAACCGGCACGGTTCAATCCTACCTTCTGGACCCGAACCGGGGCTCGGCGGATGTTGACCGGCTGGACAACGACTACAACCTCGTTATCAATGACACGGCCGGCATTGCGTATACGCTGATCAACGCCAACGATCCCACATTATCGCCGGAGGAAAAGGCGAATGCCGAGGACATCAACCGCAGGCGCCAGGCGACGGGCTTTCATGCCGTAGACGCGAACACGTATTTCCCCGGCCTCGTGCCCCCCGGCACCGTCGTGACCTTCTCCGGTGAGCCCGTGTGCGAACTCGTGGGCCGCGCCGCCATCCTCGTCAAAGACGAGAACAGCAAGGTCAACATGAACGCCGCCGGCGGCCGCAACTTCCGGGATCTTCCCGCGCCGGATATTACGAACGATGAAGGGGCGTTGCGGCGGGCCTTGGGCTCCGGTGCCAGCACCGCCGAATATGAAACGCGCGTGTTACCGCAAATCGAGAATGCAACAAGCGACCGCGCCTGGAATCAGCGTACCGGCGGTTTTTCCGGCATAGGCATGAAGTCCATTGGCGGGTATACGGCCAATGTTGTGCCCGCCCCTGCAACCTATGGCCTTGCCGCACTTAACTTCGATGTGAGCCTTCCAGGCTTTGGGCGTGTGGACGATAACGGTAATGCCTTGTGGATGGCCATGGACGGCATCGATAACGATGGCGACGGTCAGATTGATGAGGGGTTAAGGGGATTCGGCGGAGCGGCGGAAGAGGCTTGGGCTTTTGAAGGCGTGGATGAACCGCAAGAGTACCAGACGTATCGGCCCTTACGTAACCGCGACCCAGAGCCCGATCCAGTGCTTGGCCCCAGAGCGGTATTCGCTGAGAGCGATGGCATAGACAACTCGGCCAGCGTTGCAGACGACGAGATTCCCGATGGGTCCGTCGACGAAATCGGCGAGTTG
This sequence comes from FCB group bacterium, assembly GCA_034004565.1. GTDB lineage: Bacteria > Hydrogenedentota > Hydrogenedentia > Hydrogenedentales > SLHB01 > JAVEWL01. The sequence goes on from JAVEWL010000124.1 coordinate 8,464, forward strand.
GGCGACCGTTACCTTCGTAGCACCGAACAGTTGAAGTTGCTGCAAGAGTATGCCGGTGCCAACTTTGACAGAGTCCGCAATCTCGTTACTGTCAATGGCACGGACCTCAATAGCCGTTTTCAGCGCTATTTCCCGGACGGTTTCCTGCGGCCGGCCCCTGCGCTGAGCGGGCCAAAGCTGGACTACAACTACGCGACTACCGAGCAGATCTTCAACGCTATCTTCCACGATTGGGGCTATCTTCCCCAAGTACCGGTGCCAGGAACCCCGGGCGCCATGCTCCGTTTACCACTTAGCGACCAAGACCCTGGCAACGCGGTGGGCAGGTTTGCGGTGGGTCTCCGGCGCGAGGATACGGCCATTTATGCCCCCAACGGCATCCTGGGGGGTGCCGTTGCGAGTGCAGCCGGTAGTGTTTTTCCTGCTTTTGGGCCCGACCCCCTGCTGCGCGCGGCGCAGTTGGCAACCAACATCCGCGACAACCGCGACCGCAACCTTGGCCGCAGCGAAGTCGCCACCTCCATCGAGGATAACTGGTTCAAAGCCCTCCAGGGCGCGCCCGCAACCGACGCGCCGAGGCAGATTCAATACGCCCAAGCCGGTTTTGAATCTATTCGCATCAACGAGATCATGGCACGGGCCGTGCGCCGCGTCGAAGCGGAAATGGATCCTGGTGTGAACTTCCTGAACCCGAACGCATTTTCTGACCCTGCCGGCATACCCGATTTTGAGATGGAGGTGCTCGAGCCGGATTCCGCAACGCCGGAGTGGACCCGCGTCGGTAGCGTCCTGGGCGAGCGGTCGTACTTCCGTTCGATACTTGAAGAAGACGATACCTCCTCAACAGGGATAGACGAGAGCAGACAGAAAATTATCAATGTTGGCGGCACGCCGCGATTGGTGCCCAAGATGATCGAGTTTCGCTTTGCCGCCAGCCCCGGCCTTCCGTCCTTCCAGCCTCCAGCAACCGGGGCGGCTGACGAGGAGTATATGGAAGGCGCGCGTTATTATCTGATGCTGAATACGGCACGAATCAACCCGGACACCCTGCGTCTGGAACCCACGGTGAGCAGCGAGACGCGCCTCAAGTACGTGATCAAGTACGGCAGAGACGGTGAAGGCATTATCGACGACCTCACTGATCCCAATACCCCCCCGGGGTTTAATCCTTTCGTTTTGGCGGGAGATAGCCCGATTGTGGGTTACCGCCCCAATGGTGCGCCAACCGGCTTTGTCTTTCTTTCCGGTACAGTGAGTCCCTCGATGGATCAGGCCCCCGTCATTGACCCGGCCGTTCCTCCTGTCGGCTTCTACAACGCGGATGAGGCGTATACCGTTCATATACCTCCATACAGGCCTGCGGACCAGGTATACCTTTACGTGGGGATATGGTTTGGCGATGACGATCCGGAAACGCTGGACGCCGTCACAGGTCAGCCCGAGCTTGCCCTGAATTTCTTCGATTTCAGCCAGGAACCCGACCATGAGTGGATCGAAATAGTCAATACCGCCACGACGGGCGCTCCGGTTAACATTGAAGGTTGGCAGTTGCAAGTGGGTGCGGATGTGATGCTCCGTGAGGACGGCAACTCCGCCGCCCCTGCCTTGCTGACTGTTCCCGGTGATCCGGACAACCCTCTGGATGGCGATGTGCTTATCGCGCCAGGCGGTTCGCTGTTGCTTGGATTCAATAAGTACGATCCCGGCACAGGCCGTTTCAACGACCCGACCCTTTTTGGCGATGTTTGGCTGTCCAAAGGTTCAAGTTCAAACTTATCCGATGTGAGTGCTATCTACCGGAACGGGATTGCCCTTGCGCGCGGCACCTATGGCAATGCCGTTGGGACGACTGTGACCGGTCAATTGACCACGGAGCCGCCCATTCCCGGACTCGACTGGGCGACCGGCAACACCCGTGAGGATGGCGTATTCTACCGGCCCACGGGCGACGATTTTGTTGACCGCAACGGCGACGGAATCCCAGAAGCCGGTACTCCCGATGACGCCGAGATCGGAAGAG
>JAVEWL010000125.1:0-10474 GCA_034004565.1 FCB group bacterium
CTTCCTGCGATACCTTCTTGTAGGTTTCCAGGCTCAGAGAGCCTACTGGCCCGCCGTTATCCCAAATGAGGAAGTACCCTTCCCCGTTCTGATCCTGACCGATAAGATACTGGTAGTTTTCCTCGTCTACCCGCTTCAAGCTTGGAGCTGAGCGTTTGTGGTTCTCCCAGTGCGAGGTGAGCACAACATCAATCAGTTCGTCACGTTGCATCGAGAGAACGGTCTTGGCGTCAATGGTCTTGGTCAGTAACCGGTACTCGAAACCTCCACCAAGTGCCTCAGACTTTTTCCCATCTGGACGCTGGCCGGTAATCGCGTTGTGTAGGCGCTGCCACGTAAGTGTTCGAGCATACTTATCGCCATTTTCGGGAGAGCCTTGCTCTACAAGAATGAAGCGGCGATCTTCATCATTGTCGTGGTTTAGCTCCAATACCGCATGACCCGTTGTGCCTGAACCAGCATAGGGATCAAGCACAAGTCCTTTTGGAGGGCACCAAATTTGGATAACTTTCTTAATCAGCTTGAGAGGTTTAACCGTATCAAACCCATGACCCCGACCAACGACAGAATCGAGCTCCTCAATGCCGTCCCGCGAGCGACCGCTGAGAGATTTTGCCCAAGATACGGCATCAAGTTTAAGCGGCGGCTCCCCGTCCTCCATCCAAAACGTTGTTGGAACCGCTCCCTTTTTGACCAGCTGTTTATGGTTCTTTCTCACTGGCTTTTGAAGGCCATCAACACCCCAATATAATAGAGGCCAGTTTCCTGCCTTTAGGCGCTCTCTTGCTTGCTTAGAAGCCGCTTCAATAACACGCTTTTTTTGAGTGGCCGTCTTGCTGGAAGACCAGCCCTTCAGAGCAAGTGCCTTCCCTCTCCCATCACCAATTTCCACTGATTCATACTCAGTTCCCCATGCCTGCAACCATGTTTTCATTTGGTTGCGGTTGTTTGCCCAGTGCCGAATTCCGGGATAATGAAACTCTCCGGTAAATGGTGACTGAATGGCATAGTCAGAGGACGCACTATAACCCTTCCCGGTTAGATCTCCCTGCTTCCACTCTCCAAGCTCATCATCGTCTGTATTTCTAAAGCGAGCATTGGACTTTTCACTTCTATCCAACTCCCCCGTTTTCGTAAGGTCTTTGTCCTTTGCATAGATCAGTACATATTCAGTAGTAACTGATATGCTGCCCGCCTGATTCTTAGACGTAGTTTTTTCCCAATTTATAATACCGAGCCGGTTCTTCTCTCCAAAGACTTCATCCAGCATCATTCCTAGATGGAAGAGCTCGTTGTCGTCGATACAGATTGCAAGAACACCAGAAGGCTTGAGCATTGCCTTCATAATTTGAAGGCGTGGCATCATCGCCTTGATCCATTTGGTATGCCGCGAACCGTCTTCGCTGGAAACAATGGTTCCAAGCTCTGGGTCGTTCGGATCGTTGTCCCAACGGTCGTTGTAGCGGAAATATTGCCCAGTGTTGTAGGGAGGATCGGTAACGATCAAATCAACCTGTCCGCGGTACTTGTACAACGTGACCATTGCCTGAAGGTTTTCACCTTCGATGAGCATGTTTTTCGATTGAGCTTCAGGCGAACCCACGTGCAGTTTGGGTTCACGGCGCGTTTGGCGAGGTCTGACTTTCTTTGCTATTTGTAAGGCGGAACGCTTCCCGTGGAAGCTCAGCGCAACACCGCTTGTCATCATGCTCTTCGCGAGCCGTTCCAGCTCTTCACGGGAGAGCTTTGCGAGCTCCGTCTCAAAATCAAAATTCATAGCTACGTCCTGGAGCGCCTTGACACAATGTTCCTACTATGTTCGCGTTAAACATGAGTAAGCTTTTCTGCAACCTCAACAGGGCCGCAGCCCCTACTCTCTTCACTTGCACCCGTCAAAAACTTTGCCTTTTCCGGATTTTCCGTATAATGTGGATATTATCCTCTAAGTGCAAGGACTATGAGCATGAAGACCATGACAGCATCCGCCGCGAGCAAAGAGTTCGGTCTGTACATCGACACCGCGCAGCATGAGCCCGTGCTCATCACCAAGCAGAACCGCCCAGTAGCCATCACCATGTCGATTCAGCAGGTTGAGCGCCTCTTCAAGGGGCAGGTCGAAGCTGGGATCGAACGCGGGCTCGCAGATGTTGCCGCAGGGCGCTATAACGAGATGACCCCTACCCACCTAGAGACCATGCGAGCGAAGTTTAAGTTACCAACCAACTAAGCATGAAGGTCATTATCACCCAAACGGCGGAAGATTCCCTTGGGGAAATCTACCGCTACAAGTGCGAGTACAGCGTGGCTCACGCTGACGAGTTCTTGAGCAATATCTACGCGTTTGCGACCGAGAACCTATCACAGTTCCCCCGCCTTGGACACGTCTACAACCCCGAGCGGGAGTTATTTCGTCTCATCTATGCCAAGGCCTTCAACATCTACTACACGATACGCGAGCAAGAGGTCTTCGTCCTGTTTATCATCGACGGTTCGATCAGCCTGAACCAAGAGCTGGCTGACCCAACGGTGAGACTGCCTGAACTCTAGTGGACCTCCGCCCAAGAAGCTTCGCAGCTCCTGGCCAAGCTCAACCAGCTTTTTGTAAGATTGTTAGACTTTCGACATGCTCAAACAACTGACCTTGAGCGACCCAAATCCCCTGCTCCGGCCCACGGCAGTAAGGCTGTGGTGCAGCGCGCGGTACTCAGTGACGTGACTTTATCAACGAAGTTGGCATGCGGCAAAGATAAGTACTTGCTCCAATAACCACTCTTGAATTACCGGATTTTTTAATTTATCCGGTAATCACGAATATCTGGTTAGGATAAATGATGCCCACAGTTGTCATTGCATCCCCTAAGGGAGGTGCCGGAAAGTCCACAACAGCAGTTCTGCTTGGGACAGAGCTTGCCCATGCGGGTGCAAACGTTGTCATGCTGGACTGCGACCCGAACCAGTCTCTAACTTTATGGGCAGACCGAGGACCGCTGCCCGACCGGATTAGTGTTCTGTCGAGCGTCAGTGAATCCGACATCGTGAAAACCATTAAACGGCATGACACAGACGGCCAGATCGTGATTGTTGACTTGGAAGGCGTGGCGTCCCGACTTGTTTCCCGTGCGATCTCGCAGGCGGATCTTGTCATTACCCCCATGCGCGCCACCACTCTAGACGCAACAATCGGTGTCCGTGCACTGCAACTCATCTCGGAAGAGGAGGAGGCGCTGGACAGGAAGATTCCGCATGCTGTCATCTTCACCATGACGAAGGCCATCAAGTCCAAGCAGCATAGTGGCATCGCCGGGTCTCTGGCGGAACAGGGGGTGGATCTGATCAATCCACCGCTAATGGAGCGTGCAGCCTTCTCGGCGCTTTTCGAGTTCGGAGGCGACCTGCATACCATGCCCGCGCAAGGCAACATGGAAGGCGCTATCGAGAACGCAGCGCAGTTCGCGCAGGCTGTCTATCAACGACTGGCCGGGGAGGTGTGAGATGACAGACAAGCCGTTCAACATCGATCTTGGCCGTCTGAAGACACGCGAAAAAGACAGAAGCGCGCAGGCTGTGGAGAAGACTGACAGGGCGGGGGAAGAGCTGGGCTTTGTTGCGCGTGAAGCTCAGAAGAAGCGTGGACGGAAACCAAGCCCCCGGACCGGACAGGTACATGCCAAGGTTATGCCCGGTATTTCAGAAGAAATTGCCAACGAGGCAAGGCGCAGGGGCGTTCAGCAAGGGGTCATCATCGAAGAGGCCTGGAAGCTGTACAAAAACAAATCCGGTATTTAAAATTATCCGGTATTTTTTCTGTTCTGCATCCACTTCCGGCAGAATCCCAGAAAAGCTGCTTCAGGATTGCGCGGTGTTTCGGGCAGCCACTGCCGCCATTCCCGTTCAAGGTAGTGAACATCATGACCGGGCGCGAGCATGCGTGCCGTTTCATAAACATCCGGATCAAGTTGCGGGGCCACGGCTTGGGGCAGCACCACTTTGACGTTCTGTCGGTTTGTGAAAAGGATCATGTCCTCCTGCTCATCCATTTCGATGGAATAATCGGGCATATGGTCGTGCGACTGGTCTTCGCGGATAATGTTCATGACCAGACGCCGGAACTCGCGGAGCGTCGAGTTTGAGCCGCATTTCTTCTGAAGAAGTGACAGACCGATCCGCCATTCCTTCTGGGCACCACAATGCTTACGGGCAATCTCGTAGATGCGGCGTTCGAGAGGTTTGCGAAGACGGAAATAGTCACGATGAAGCGTCAGCACTTCCTTGGACCGGATCGCATTGAACACCCAGTCCGAGAGCTTGACCTCAACCTCCTGCATCCGCCCGTCACGCGTTTCCCGGACAACCTCAGCGCTTTCGATCAGCCCGAATGTACGGAACACTTCCTGGCCACCTGTCACGATATTGGTACTGATCCGTGTACCAGCCAGCCGCTCCAAAGCCGCTTTGAGCTGAGCATACCCTGAGCCAGCCGTATTCCGGTTGGTTGCCACAAGCATGTCGAACGCACGGAAACGAACCGCCTGCGACACTCCCTTACCCTCGTTGATGGCCGTCATGAGCTGACTGATGCAGTAGATCAGAATATCCCTGTCATGGACCGTCGCCAGCCCGTCCACAGAGGGTTTGATCGCGATCTTGATGCCATTATGCTCATACTCGCGGACGCGGGTGTCCGGCTTGGTCGAGAGCGAAAATATCGGATGCTCCATCGAGGCCATATCAGCCTTAGGAACAGCATCAAAAATATCGCAGACGAAGAAATCGCCTTGCGGATACCTGTCGGGCAGGAGGGGGGAGCGGTTGATCGCGCTCTCGTCAGACAAAGCGAAATCCTTTCGTACTTTCACACACAGTAGGGCTGGATTGGAGAGAAGTCACGATGATTCGTACTTTCACACACAGCGGGAAAGCTTTCGTACTTTTACCCACGTTCTTTCGTACTTTCACACACACTCTTTCGTACTTTCACACACGGGAGAGTGAAAATATGTGATTATTATCATATACTTGTTGGCCATTTTTTTCGCTTAACACAGAATCTAACACATATTTAACACTAAAGGCCTGTGGATAACTCTAGATTCAAGTCACGGATAGCTGTCCACCTGAAGCACTTTCCCCCTCACCGCTGGTAGAACACGCACGCATCGACACCCGTGGTTGTCGTGGTCCAGGATGCCCCGAGGACAGCGCATGTGGACGCGTTGCTGGCCAAGAAACGAGGAAGCACCACAGTCAGCACCAAGGCCAAAACCAATGCACCCAGACCAAACCAGGGCAGACGGCTTTTGAGGCGATCCGCTTTCTGTTCCCGTTCGAACACCGCTCGATAGGCTGTGGACCTGTCATCTTCCGATTTGGCCAAGGCCCCGATGGTCTTGTCCGTCTGGACGCCAAGGCGTCTGACAATTTCGGTCATCGCGTCTGCGGTTGCCCCAAGGTGGCTGTCGAGGGTCTGGCCCAGAAGATCCCCGTATTTTTTTGGATTGGTCTGGTCCCGTGCGGCGAAGGCCGCGATCCGCGCTTCCGTCGCAACCTTGATTTGCTTATCCGCCACGGCGGCCAGATCGTCGATCCTGTCGGACATACTGGCGACAGCCGTTGCCATGAGATCGAGCGTTTCGCGCAGATCATCGTCGGAGAGGGCAGGGAGGTCGGGTTGGTCTGGCATCTGGAAGCGTCCTTCGGATTACTGGTCCTGCGGGACGAACAGTCCCTTGAACTCGGGATCGGCATAGTAGCGCAGCTTTTGCGCGACGGCGGTGGCTTGCCCCTGTACGCGGAGGAGCTGGTTTTCCGGGCGAAGCTGCATGATTTCATCGGGGGTGAGCAGATCGCGGCCCGTGAGGTTGTTGCTGAAGCTGGGGCCGTCACCGGGCTTGAAGCTGTCGGTCTGGAACCCGGCGGTTTCCTGGCCCATCATCTGGCTCAGCCACTTGGCCGTCTCGAAGTCATTCACCCCGAAGACCTGCTGCACCCCGGCATTGGCAATGAAGGTGCCTGCGCGTTCGCCATAGAGGTCCTTGAGCTGGCTCATATCCTGCAGGATTGGCCAGAGCTGGAGGCCATAGCCCGCCATCAGCCCCATGGCGCGCTCCACGGCCTCCAGGCGGCCCAAGGCGGCAAACTCATCCAGGAGGAACAGCGTGGGCGTCTTGAGGCGCTGTGTGCCCCCGTGAGCGCCTGCAGGGCCGCTCTGGGGCCTCACGGACGTCTCAGCGTCCCGGGCGATGTCCTGAAGAGCCTGAGAGACCAGAAGGCGCAGCCAGCGGCTGTAGGCATCCATCCGGTTCGGGGGCAGCACCAGAAACACCGAAGCGATCCGGTGGCGCAGATCGGAGAAGTGGAAATCCGACCGCGATAGCACTTTGGCAATGCGCGGGCTGTCTAGAAAATGGGTGTGACGCTGTGCGTTGGATAGCACCGAGGCGGCTTCGCGATCCGCCTTGCCGAGGAAGCGGTTGGCGGCGCGGGCGATCAGCCCGCCCGCCGCATCGCTGTCCTGCATCAGCTCCAGCAGCGCGCGCAGCTTTTCCGGCGGTAGGGTGAGATATTCCCGGACGGTTGCAAGCGTCCGACGGTTGTTGTCCTCGTGGCAGACGCAGAACATGATCAGCCCGCCGAGGATTGCCTTGGCCTCCTCGTTCCAATGCGCTTCCGTGACCTGTCCCGGCGGGTCCATGACCAGCGCCTCTGTCAGGGAGGCCGCATCTTCGCCCAGATCAAGGCTGTCCGCCGTCAGCCGGTCGAGCGGGTTGTAGGCGGCAGAGGGCATCCCGGAGACTTCAAACGGATCGAGGACATGGACCGTCCCGAACCGCCGCCGTGCCTCCCCGGCGATCCGGGCATTCTCGCCCTTGGGGTCAATCACCAGGACCGAGCGTTCCGCCGCCAGCAGGTTCGGGATAACGGTACCAACACCTTTCCCGGCCCGTGTCGGGGCGAGGGTGATCAGATGGGCCGGACCATCATAGCGCAGCAGCCGTCCGGTGTGCGGGTTGCGCCCGATCAGAAGGCCGTCTTCGCCCTGGAGTTTCTTCAGCTCCTTGCGGTTGGCGAAGCGGGCTGAGCCGTGGCTGTCACCGGTCAGGCCGAAGAAGGCGTCCGCACCGGAGGCCATGCGCCAGTATTGGAACCCAAAGACAGCACCGACAAAAATGCACGGCCCGAAGACCAGCCACTGCCATGCGCTTTCGCCGGGCGGCTGGTCAAAGAAGGCGAAGACAAACGGCGTGGCGACAAGTGTGCCGATCATCGCGCCGAAGAGGACAGCGCCGATCATCCAGCCCAACAGGATGGGCGTGAAGATCAAACGACCGAAGAAGCGGAACAGCCCTCCGACAACGGGCATCACGCCCCGCATCATGCCGGCGTTTCCGGATCAGAGCTGGAGGGGGCAGGGGACGGAGCCCCCGAGTCTGCGAAGGCCTTGCGATCCTGTTCGCGCGGCAGGTTGCGGATCAGCCGGTCGAGCATCGCGGCAGCCCCGGAATCCCTCTCGGCCAGATCGAGGAGCGCACCGCCCAGGATCACCTTGCGCCGGGTATCTAGCTTGCGCTGTCTGGTGCTTTCCCGGTTCTTCAGCGCTTGGAGCCGGGCCTTGGCCTGGGCATATCGTTTCTCGGCGCGCTCAAGTTCTGTTTCTGCCAAATCTCTACCCTCCCCACTAAATATTCTTGTGGTTGAAGTTGTTCTTGCCAGATCAACCGATAGCGCTTACCCGTAGGCCTGTAAAGGACAAGGGCGCACTTATGCAAACTCTCCACCTGCGGTTCCGAGCTTTGCGTGCGATCTCTCTGGGGCCACGCCCCGACCGATGGTCATCCCCTTCGATCCGTGCCGTATCGACATGGAAGCGCGCGCCGCCCCTTCCAAACCATCCCAGCCCAACCTCAGCGGTTGGATCGCGTCCCGCAAGGTCGCGCCAGCGTCTCGCCCGATGCCCCGCGGTGGGGGCCGGTCTGCCGCTGGCGTCTCCCTTGCGGGAGGTTCGTGTAGTCGGACTTGACGCCGCCGCCACGAACCGGGTTTGCCCCCGGCAAACCGCCAGTGATCTGTCCCCATATCCCGCCCCCCATAAGGCTGGGGATATGGGGACAGGTCACTGGCAAGCCCGCGCGTCGGAGAGCCGTTGGCTCGCCTCAAGCGGGCTGTCTTTTCCCCTCGGACCGCGCCGGTTCCGGGCGCACTCTTGCGGGGAAAAGACGGCTGATCCGGTTGCCAATGTCAGGGCCATGGCACGGATCAGCTCCGGCGTATGGGCGCGTTTGCATCACAGGCGAGGGGAGGGCGCATGGCCAGCTACCACCTCTCCGTGAAGACGATCAAACGCAGCGCCGGGCGCACCGCGACAGCGGCAGCGGCCTACCGTGTCGGGGAGCGCATCGAGTGCCAGCGCGAAGGCCGCGTCCACGATTATACCCGCAAGCAGGGCATCGAGGAGACCTTCATCCTGACCCCGAAGGACGCCCCGGACTGGGCCTCGGACCGGTCCCGCCTCTGGAACGAGGTCGAGGCCAGCGAGTCTCGCCGCAACTCCGTCACCGCCCGCGAATGGGAGCTGGCCCTGCCTTCCGAAATCAGCGCCGAGGCCCGGTCGCAGATCACCCGCGACTTCGCTCAGGAGCTGGTCAGCCGCTACGGCGTGGCCGTCGATGTGGCGATCCATGCGCCCCACCGCGAAGGCGATCAGCGCAACCACCATGCCCATGTTCTGACCTCCACCCGCAAGCTGGAAGCCGGGGGCTTCACCACCAAGACGCGCGTGCTCGACTCCGCCAAGACCGGCGGCGTCGAGATCGAGCAGATGCGCGGCCTCTGGGCCGAGTTGCAGAACCGCGCGCTGGAGCGTGTCGGGGAAGTCGAGCGTGTCGATCACCGGTCGCTTGAGAAGCAGCGCGAGACGGCGCTGGATCGTGGGGACAAGCTGTCCGCCGAGGAGCTGGACCGCGACCCCGAGCTGAAGCTGGGGCCAGCGGCCAATTCCATGGAGCGGCGCGCGAAGGTAATGGCCGAGCGTCAGGGCCGGGAATACGATCCCGTCACCGAGCGCGGGGCCGTGGTCCATGCCGCCCGCCAGGCGCGCGCCGCCTTCCGCGAGCTGCGCGAACGACTGGAACTGGCGCGTGAGACCTATGGCATCGAGCGCGAGGCGGGGCAGGGGCGTGTCTCTGCCGGTCTGGCGGCGCTTAGGGCCGCAACCGCGAAAGAACGCGACGGGCGCACGTCAGATGATATCCGCGAGCGGTTGTCGCAGGTTGTGGGCCGATCACGGGACCAGGACGACACGCCGAAGCCGGAAGGTCGCAATTACGCGCGCGAGCGGCTGAAGGAAATTATGGAGAAGGACGCCGGGCGCGACGGCCAAGCGGCGGTTCACAAGCTGGACGGGTTCAGCGAGTTTGACATGGGTGAGGACACAGGGCGCGAGACCCGCAAGCCGTCCGTCAACGAGCGTCTGAAGGATGTGCTGAACAAGCCGCGCGAACGGCTGGAACCGGACCACGACCGCGAGCAGGAGCGAGAGGACAACGAACAGGAAAACACGCGGGACAGGGATCGTGGCGAAGGCCACAGCCTGTGATGCGGCCTGACAGGGCAAATTAGAGGAGACCGAAAAAGTGGATGAAGTATTCAACGTGGGAAAAACGTTGCTGCTGGATGGGCAGCCCATGTCCTTGGTAACGCCCGCAGGTGTTGAGGCCTGGATCGACCAAGGGATCAAGTACAGCTATCGCTACGACCAGGTGCGCGATCCGCTCGACGGCAAGATGAAATACCGCTGTATCTACGAGAAAGACGGGGCGGATGTGCCGTTCGTGCTGGTCAACAGTCCGGACAGCGGCGACGGGCGGGTGAGCCTGTTCGATCAGAAGCCAAGAGTGCAGGCCGTACGCCTGTGACAGAGGTGGCGCTGCGTTGCTGCAAGGCGCTTGAAGCCCAATTTGCTTTATGCTGCGGAGGCTACCAACAGCAGCTTTTCACCAAGGAAACAAAAAGCTAACCTAGAAATACATACCTTTTTTAGCTAAAGCGAGGACCGCATGAACCGATCAGACGCACTTTTCCCTCACCTCTTGCAGACCAGCAAAGTCAATCGTGCTCTTTGGTTCGCCGTTTTGGCGATTACGGGGTCGATTGTGATCGCCATTTCGGCCAAGGTTAAGGTTCCTATGTGGCCTGTCGATATGTCGCTCCAGACATTGGCGATCTTCACCATCGCCGCAGTCTTTGGTTTGAAGCTGGGGATGGCCACTATTCTTCTCTATCTGGCCGAAGGGGCAATGGGGCTTCCTGTGTTTCAAGGAACACCGGAGCGGGGCATCGGCATCGCATACATGATGGGTTCAACCGGTGGCTACCTACTTGGCTTTGTAGCCATGACGGCAGTTACTGGATGGGCGGCGGATCGCGGATGGTGGAGAAATCCCTTCAAAATCGGAGCAGCAATGATTTTTGGTGAGGC
>JAVEWL010000126.1:0-10449 GCA_034004565.1 FCB group bacterium
CACCCATGTCCGAAGCGGCCGAACGTTTTTCCGAAGAACTTCGCAATCGCATCGACACCAGCAAAACCGCGGGAATGACGGCAACCTATCAATTTGTGATGGCCGACGAGCCCGAGGGTAAGGTCTACACCAAGATTGTCAGCGGCAATATCGAGGTGGCCCAGGGCGAAGCGCCCCAGTCCGATATTGTGCTCACCGCAAGCGCCCAGGACTGGCATTCGATGTTGCACGGCGACTTGAACGGCCAGATGGCCTTCCTGACGGGAAAACTGAAAATCCGCGGCGACATGGGCCTGGCCATGAAGCTGCAAAGCGTTTTCCGCTTTGCCTAGATCGATTCATGTCCTGATAGCGGCGGCCCTGCTGCTTGCGGCGGCCTGCGGACAAGGCCGCGTCGCCAAGAGCATCAGCCCGCGCGAGGTGACCATCCCCGCCGGGGATGCTTCCCTGGCCGCCACCCTTTATCCCAGCCTCGAGCCGCGGCCCGCGGGCCTGCTCCTGCTCCACGGCGCCCAAGGACACCGCGACGATTGGATCCTCTTTGCGACCCGCGCCCAGCAGGCGGGCTTCGTGGCCCTTGCGCCCGAATTCGCGTGGCCGGCCGATGCGTCGGGAAGGATCGACGCTTCCGCGCTCGACCGGATCCAGTCCGCGTTCGACCACCTCCAACACGCCGGCATCGATCCCGCCCGCATCGCCCTGGTCGGCGCCGACGTCGGCGCCGGCCTCGCCCTCCAATACGCCGCCCGCAATACGGCCGTGAACGCCGTCGCCCTCGTTTCGCCGGGACTCGACTTCGGCGGGATCTCCGCCGAGAAGGCCCTCGATGAATACGGTCGCGGCGCGGTCTACTTTGTCAGTGCCTCCGGCGACGCCTTTTCAGCCGACAGCGCGCGCAAATTGCACGCCAAGGCCTCCGGATTCGCCGAGTTGCGCGAGTATCCCGGGGCCGCCCACGGCACCGATCTTTTCACCGTATCCGAAAATTCCGCCGCACAACTGCTCGATTGGCTAAAGACTGTTCTGTAAACGCCGAAAGATATGGCGTCCCTTACGACGATTCGCGGGAAAAACGGAGAATTTCGAGTTCGTCTTGACAGGTATCAGGGCTTGGAATACAATTCGTAATGAGGGTAAGAGATTTCGCGACCCGGCAGGGCGCGGAGCAGAAAGACTTGGGGCCGCAGGGAGCAGAGCCGTTTCGCACGGCGGGAGACGCATCGTGTCACACGAAATCCGGCCAGGGTTTTACTTGGATCACAACGGAGAGTGGCAGCAGGATCGCCGCGTAGCCCCGGATCGGCGGAAGACCCACGCCAGCTTTCCGCACCACGATCGCCGGACCCTGGGCCGCCGCAAAGCCGACCACGACTTCATCGAGCGGGACCACCGCGAGATGATCGAGGATGCGCTGGAAGACTTTGCCGCGGAACACGAAAACAGATAGGAACGAAGAACGAAGAACGAGGAACGAGGAAAATCAACGCCCGCCGGTTTGCGGATGAATCGGGAGGTCTTTTCGCGGATTCAGGCGCAAGACGGCTCATCCCGAAGACGCCGATGGAAACAGAAAACGCTCTAACGGTCTCGGTTCTTAGTGTGTGATTTGGCGTTTCGGACGCAGGTGACCAGGATGGCGATAAGTTCGTCTGCTTCCGCGTGCAGTCCCACCAAGCGACCGGCCGGGACGATCTGGGCCTCACTCAGAAGCTCCATCCAATAGACGCTCTCCTCGAGTTCTTGGAGAGCGCCTTCCATTTTGGACGCGTACTCCGCATTCGAGCGACTGCGGATGCCTTCCCGATAGTGCGCGCCTACCGAGGTGCCAGAGCGCAACAATTGCTTTCCAATTACTTGGGCTGCGCCGGATTCTGGCAGCGCTCCGTATAGCGTGATTACGCGCAACGCAAATTGCCGCGTACGCGTTTTCAACCCATCGCTGCTTCTTTCACCCTCTGTCTTCTGTTTCCCCACAACATTCTCAACCATCGCCCCGTCCTCGTCTTCTCTTTCCTCGTTCTTCGTTCCTCGTTCTTCGTTCCTATCATTTCAGCGCTGCGTCGGCCTCTCGCTTGAGCTGCAGCGCCGCATCTCTTCCTGTCTGTAGTCCTGTTAAAACCGAGGTTTCCGCCTTCTCGATCAGCGTCCGCACTTTCTGCCAGCCGGCGAGCTTGGGCTCGGACCTTGCAAACGGGAGGCAATCGTAGGCGGCACGGTTGGACTCCCATTCCGCCCAGAAGGCTTGAATACGCGGGTCGTTGGCGGCGGATTTGCGGATGGGGACGTAGCCCGTGCCGAGCGCCCAGCGCACGTTGACCTCGGGCGACGTGAAGAACTTGATGAACTCCCAGGCAGTGGTTTGCTGTTCCTTCGGCACGTTGAAGATGCAGACGTTCGCGCCGAAGAGCACCGTGCGCGGGTTGGCGGGATCGGCTTGGGGCAGCACCGCGAGACCCCAGCCTTCGGTGGTGCCCATGACCCGCAGGACGCTCACGCGGCTGATACTCGAGCGGATGAAGAAGGCGATGTTTCCCTGGGCGAACTCCGACTCGTCGTCGTAGGTCCCCGGGGTGATCTGCTTGCAGAGCTTTTCTTTGGCGAGTGTTTCGATCAACTCGAAGGTGCGAATCGAGGCGGGTTGATCGAACAGCGTGGTCTTTCCATCGACCACCTCGCCGCCCATGCTGAAAATCATGCCGTCGATGGCCGACGCGTCGACGTTGATCGCGTAGGCGGGCTTGCCCGTTTTCGCCGTAACCTGCCGGCACTGCGCGAGGAACTCGTCCCAGGTCTTCGGCGGCGTGCCGTCGAGTCCGGCGGCTTTCATGACGTGTTCGTTGTATCCCAGCATCAGCACGCTTTTCGTGTACGGGAACGAGTACATCCGGTTGCCGAACTCGGGATACCGGTTGATCTCGATAACGACCGGGAAGAAGTCCTCGAGTTCCTCTTTCGTATACCCCAGCTTCGGATCGTTCACGTACGAATCGAGCTGCGCCAACGCGCCCGCGCGGATGTACTCCGACGCCATGCTCTCGTAGGAGGCCGCCATCGCGGGCAGGGTCCCGGCCTCGATGCTTGCGGTGACTTTCCGGAAGATCTCCGAATACCCGCCGATGTACTGCGGATCAAGTGGCATGCCTTGGCGGTCCCGGTTAAATTCCGCCACGAACTCCCGCAGGAGCTTCGCGGTCTCGGTCGTCTGGCGGTCCCATAGCACCGCCTTGGCGGGGTCAATGGGCTTGAAGGTTCCGGCCTCGCCGGTGGGGGCGGCGGACTTCGGCGAGCAGCCGACAGCGGCGACGAGAAGGCATGCGGCGAGCGTGAGGAAGCGTGGATGTGCCATGGAGGTTACCCCTTGATGCCGGCGCCCAGGGCGCTTTCGAGGAAGTATCGTTGCGCCGCGAAGTATAGCGCGACCGTCGGAAGGATGACAATGCTTGCCGCGCACATCAGCAGGTGCAGGCGCACCCCCGCGTCGCTCGAAAAGACGGTCAGCCCGACCTGCACGACGCTCATGTCGCCGCCGCCCGTGACGATGAGGGGCCAGAGCAGCGCGTTGTAACTGCCGAGGAAGGCGAAGAGTCCCACGGTGACGATTGCAGGCTTTACCAGCGGTCCCGCGATGTAGGCGAGGAAGCGCAGGTGCCCGCAGCCGTCGACCTTTGCCGCATCGAAAAAGTCGGCCGGCAGGATGAGGAACGCCTGGCGCATGAGAAAGATCGAGAACGCGCTCGCGCACCACGGAACGATGAGCGCCGCGTAGGTGTCGTACCACCCGAGCTTGTGCACCAGCACGAAGTTCGGAATCAACGTCACTTCGAAGGGGATCATCATCGTGGCGAGCACCGTCGCAAACAACACGTTGGCGCCGCGAAAACGCAGCCGCGCGAACGCATAGCCCGCCATCAGCGACGTGAGAATCGCGCCCGCCGTGACGCTGAACGACACCACGAACGAATTGAAAAAGTAGAGCCCGAACGGCGCCGCGTGAAACGCCTCCAGAAAATTGCCCCACTGAATGGGCTCGGGAATGAGATCCAGATTGGGCATCGCGGCCTGCGCCTCGGGCTTCAGCGCCGTCGACAGCATCCACAGAAACGGAAACGTCGTGGCGATCGCGCCCAGCGAAAGAAACGCGTATATCGCGGCCTTCCGGATCATTCGTAGTGCACCCGGCGGCCCAGAACGCGCCACTGCACGAGCGTCAGCGCAACGATGGCCACGCACAGCAGCGTCGCCACGGTCGCCCCGTAGCCGAGGTCGTGGTACTCATACAAATTGGTGTAGATGTAGACGGTCAGGTTTTGCGTGGTGTTGACGGGACCGCGTCCGTTGCCTGTGAGCGCGTAGAACGCGTTGAAGGCCTGGAACGCACGAATTACGCTTACCACCGCCAGGAAGAACAACGTGGGGGACAGTAGCGGCAGGATTACGCGAAATACCAGTTGCCGCCGGTTCGCGCCGTCGATGCGCGCCGCCTCCTCGAGTTCGCGCGGGATCGCGGTGAGGCCTGTCAGGAACAGCACAATCGCGAACCCGCTCGAATGCCATACCTCGAACAGCATAATTACCAACAGCGCAAGGCTGGGGCCCACATTCACCGGAATCGCCCCGTCGGTAAGAAGGTAGAGGACCCCGCGCGGTTCGAGCATCCACGTCGGGAGCTCGGACACTCCGAACTTTGCCAGGAGGGTATTTACGAGCCCGACCTGCGGATGAAAAATCACGCGCCACACCGTTGCGGCCGCGACCGCCGATGTCACGTACGGCAGGAAGTAAACCGTGCGGAAGAAGCCGCGGCCGCGTCCCAGGCGAAACAGCGCATAGGCGATGACAAAACTCAGCACGAGGGTGACCGGAATGGTGCAAAAAGCGTAATAGGCCGTGACGAAGAGGCTGTTCCAGAATTCGCGGTCGCCGAATGCCCGTGCGTAATTGGCCAAGCCGACAAAGCGATCGTCTGAATCGAACAGGCTCATGAACAGCGCGCCGAACAACGGCGCAATGCCAAACGCGCCCAGAATAAGCAACGCCGGGGCCAGCAGCAGCGCCGCTGTCGGCACATCGCTTCCGCGCAGGATGGACCAGCGCTCCAGCCGGTCGTCCAGCCAGCCCAGCACGGCATCGGGCACGCGCAGAAGTCCCGCCGCCGCGGGCGCGGGCAACGACGATCTTTGACGACACCGCTCGAACACGAACCGCCAACCTCTTCTCTGGACAACAAAACGACCGCGGCAAACGCACACGCGTACCGGCGGTCGCGCATAACCTTAACCCGGATCTGCGGCGAGCGCAAGTCCAGAGCGCCGACGCCCCGATCGGGTAATTAAGGGGACATAATACTTAATTGCCCTTTAGTCTCAACCTTGGTTTGGCCTTCCGGGGGGCTTCGGGCCGGGTTTTCGTTTGCGTAGGATTCTGCCGACGAGCGGTTCCAGGGATGCGGTGAATTCAGGGCTGCCAAGCGGACGCCCTGTCTTGGCGTGACGCCGGAGCTGGGAGATTTCGGCTTCCTGCTCGCTTTGCGCCAGGTATTCGGACCAATCCCCAACCGCGCTAAGCATCGGCTCCACCTGCACGAGCCGATCGTCTCGGCCGTCGAGGTGCGCTCGCGCGCTGCTCCACGGGTATTCCTGTGGTTCTGGCGTGAGACCGGCGCGGACCGGGTTCAACTCCACATAGCGCACCGCCGCCAGCGTGTGCGGGGTGTCCATCACCGACGACCCGAACCGGCCTTGCCACAAGTAGCCCGTCCAGCATTCCCGCGCGTTGACGTGGCAAGTGTAGCGACGGTGCACTTCTCCGATGGCGAGCGCCAGCGCCTCGGCCGTGCGCGGCACCACAACCAAGTGGACGTGGTTCGGCATCAGGCAATAGGCCCAAATCGCAACGCCCAGGCACCCGCAGTGTTCGCCCAGCAGGCGCAGGTAAAGCGCATAGTCGTCGTCGCAAAAGAACACCGGCTGCCGTCGATTGCCACGCTGGGTAACGTGGTGCGGCATGCCCGGAACAACAACTCGTGCCATGCGAGCCATAATATGGGTATTATAGACTTGTAGCTAATACCATTGCAAGAATTAAGTATTGTGTCCCCTTAATTGCCCTTAATTGCCCTTAATTGAGTATTGTGTCCCCTTAGTTGTTAATTGACCCCTTAATTGATGCCGATCGCTCGTTCATTGGGCTTACCACCTGTTTCCTGTGCTGTATTGTATTGAGCTAGTACTATCCAAGAGCTTGACATTGCAGGGCGCACAGGATAGGCTTGAGTTCTACGGCTGGGGGGCTGGGGGCAGGAAACCCAAATGGACAACTTGACAAATCTCAGCAATGCCACGCCCGGGGGAGCGGCGAATCGTTCGGAAGCGGAGTTCGAGGAATTCCTGGGTTCCATCGGATGGAGTTCGGCGTACTGCCGGGGTGTCGCCGCCGAAACGCAAGAACCTTTGCTGGAAGCGGATGTGCAGCGCCCGGAACTTCCCCCGGTTCAGATGGAAGGTGTGGGGCGGGCGGAGCTTGCCCCCGCACGGGGCATGGCGTTTCGCTACGCATTCGCTACAATCCTGGTGCTGGGCGTGGTGTTTCGTCATCCGCTCGAGAGCGTGGTGGCCGATGGCTGGTCCCGCCTTGCGGGACAGTCCCAGGAGGAGGCTCAAGCCCGGGCACTCTTGACGAAAGCCCATTTTGCGTCGTTGCTCCCTGGGACCTCCGCCGACGAAGTTCGTGAACGCGTGGGACTACCCGCAAGTCGCGGCAGTGGCGCCATGCTGAAGGCGGAGGAAGCTTGGTACTATTCCGTGGCCGCCGAAGATTCGGGCGCGCCAGTGCACGTCTACCTGGTGGCTCTAACGCGGAACAAGGTTGTCTGCGCACTGGAAATCAC
The DNA here is from genome assembly GCA_034004565.1 of FCB group bacterium. Lineage (GTDB taxonomy): Bacteria > Hydrogenedentota > Hydrogenedentia > Hydrogenedentales > SLHB01 > JAVEWL01. Next base: position 6,887 of record JAVEWL010000126.1, read on the forward strand.
CGCACTGCGTTCGTCGGGCCAGGTGCCCAATCCGCGCCAGTGCGCACCGCGCTATTTGGGTGATCTGAGGATGATCCATAGAGGCAAGCGTGGACTTCTGAGCTACAAGGCGGACAGGGCGACCATCCTGGTCGGGGCTTCCTCGGAAATGCCGGCGCTGCCCAAAGCCGATTTAAAAATAGTTCAACCGGAGCGGTTGGCCGTGGCCACGTCCGGCGCGAGTGTGGAAGCGCCGCCGCTCGCGCTGTACTGGCGCGGAGTGCTATACCCCTTGCCCGTTTCCCCTCCCGGCATTCCGCCCGGCGTGCTCGAGGCCGATCTGAAATGGCTGTTTCGGACGATTGGCTGTGATAAAACCGGAAGGCACTGGAGTCCGGTCGAGCGGAATTTCCCGCCGTCAACCCCCGGCTGACCGCGTGGTGTGAACCGCAGACGGTCCGCAGCTTCCAGACTGAGGTTTCGCCCTTTGCCGATGGCCGCACACGAAGCGGCATCGTTTCCGGGTGGCACCCGCCAGCCGCCTTCTACCGGGCGGGCGGAAATGAAAAGTCAGAGTCCCCGGCGGTCTCGGGTAACTCTGTCGCCACGATGGCGATTGACAGCCACAGTTAAAACGACTACTCTGACTATTGTCTGCTGGCGATGGACAGCGGCAGGAAGCGCTCATGGACCAAGGTGCTAAATCGTGCAAGGCTGCGCACGGGCAAGAAGCGGTGCGCCCGGATGCGGAGTTCGAGGCGTTTCTCGTCTCTATTGGGTGGGCGTCCACCTCTCGCGCCACCGATAGAGGCAAAGCCCTCGCAACCGTTCCGCGGCCCGTCCCTGAATTGCCCGAGCCGCCTTTGCCGCGGACGAGGGCTCAAGCGACGGCGCTTCGCCCTTACATCCGGTTTGCGCTTTGTCTGGCTTTTGCCGCGCTTCTGGTGCTGGGGGTCGTCTTTCGGCAATTCCTGCAAGACGCGCTGGAAGATTTCCTTGCTCAAACCCCTGCTGTTTCGCCGGAACAGGCGCTCGCCAATGACCTGCTTGCCCGGGCTCACTTTGCGTCGCTGCTGCCCGGTGTCTCCGCTTCGGAGGTCCGCGATCGCGTGGGGCTGCCTGTCAGCCGCGGCGCCGCCCTTGTGCTCGGCGGCGACCAGGCCTGGTATTATGTGACGGTCCCCGCGGGACGGGAAGGCCAGCCACGCAGGCACGTGGTGACCCTGAGCGAAGGAAAAGTGGTCCGGGTGATTGAGATTACGGACCTTCAGTCTCTTGCGAGAATGCCGAACTCGAATCTCCAGAGCCCTCGCTATCTGGGTTCCTTGAAAGTGCAGTGCGACGGCCGGCCCTTGGACCTGACGCCCACCGCCCGCGCAGCCGTGCTGCTGGTCCATTCCTCGATAGCCTGCCCGGAAGGTCCCATGCCGGCCTCGAGGGTCCTGCGGACCGACCGCATCACCCTGGCGGCTACAAAGGATCCGGTCGAATCCCCCCCGGTTGCGCTCTACTGGCGGGGCGTGTTGTATCCACTTGCTACGCCCACCCCAAGAGTCCCCGCAAACGAACTGGCGGACGACCTGAGGTGGCTGTTCCGAACGTTGGGGTGCGACGAAACCGGAGCAGACGCCGGAGAACCGCCTGCGGTGCCCGCCACGCCCCCGCCTGCGTGAACCGGCCGGAAACCGTCAAGTAATTGCCTGGGGCGTTTGCGGAGCACGCCTACCCACGGGAGCCCTACCCAAGGAGGCTGGACGCGGGTATAATGTGTGCGCCACCTCGTCTTATCCCGGCGCGAAGCGGCGCCGATCTTCTTTCTCTGGTGGGCAGCGAACATGCTTCACGGAGCATGGTGCAACAAGGAACCGGCCTCGTCGCCGCGCTACGAAGACGGACCAAGGTTAACCCATGGAACAACTTGAATTCTCCTGGAAGGACGAAAGCGCCCTGCGCCGCGCGCTGGAACGTGTGACGGGGCGCAAAGTCGCCCTGATCGTGACCGACAACACGTCGACCATGATGACGGTCCGGCGCGATCGATCGAGCGGCGAACTCAAGTTGCGGATTCACCGTATGTTTCTTCAGGCGGATCCGGGCGTTATTCGGGCCTTGGGAGATTGGGTGAAACGGCCGCGCGACGGCACGTCCGGGGCGGTCATCGACGAGTTCATCCGCAAGCATCGGCATCTCATCCACCGCAGACATCGCAGCGACACGCTGGTGACGGAAGGCCTGCACCACGACTTGAAGGAGATGTACGACTTCCTGAACCGGCGGTTTTTCAACGGCACCGTGACGGCCCGGATCACCTGGGGGCGCATGCCGCCCTCGCGCCGGCGCCGGTCGATTCGTTTCGGGAGTTACACGGCCGAGGAACGCCTCATCCGGATCCATCCCCTGCTGGACCAGGCGTTTGTTCCGGATTATTTCGTGCGCTACATTGTCTTTCACGAGATGCTGCACGCCCACTTGGGCCTGGGCCGCGCCAACAATGGGCGGCGTTGCGTCCATTCGGCCGAGTTCCGCCGCTGCGAGATGGCCTACCCGGATTACGAGAAATCGGTGGCCTGGCAGAGCTTACCGGCCAACCTCCGGCGCCTCCTGCGGTAGACCGCCCCCCCATTCATTTTTGTCGTCCTCGTCCTCTTGCTCGTACTCGGATTGTGTTCTCGTAACTCCCCTTTGCAAGGGGAGTGTTCGTCCAACCAAGAACTCCCCTTACAAAGGGGAGTTACGGGATCCGCTCGTGCAGGGTTGAGAGCGAAAGAGAAAGATTAAAGCCGATTACGAGCACGAGCACGAGCACGAAAAAAACGGAAGCCTTCGGCGGAATGAATAGGGGAGGGAACTTACACGTCTGGTAGGCATTTCCGGCCGAGCCTCGCGCCGCTCCGGCACCAGGCAACAATGACCGTTCTTGAACGGTCCGCCCCAAAACCGTATTGTCAGATGACACCCGGATACTAAACGTGTGATGTTTATGATTCACAGCGGTAACTTATGCGAGGCGCCCGAATGGATCGCGTCGCCGGAAGTCTCGGGCCGACGGCCAAGCGCAGTGCGCGCATGACCGTGGATCCGCGGACGGACGAAAGCTTAATGGAAGCCTTGTGTGACGGCGATAAGCCGGCGCTCGGCGAGATTGTGCGTCGTTACCAGAACGACATTTACCGGTTTTGCGTCCATTATTTACGCGATTCGGAGCGGGCCCGGGAGATTGCCCAGGAAACGTTCCTGCGGGTCTTTGTGGCGCGGGGGCGCTTCGATGGTACGCGAAAGTTTCGGCCTTGGGTGCTGTGCATCGCGCGTAACCTTTGTTTGAACGACCTTAAGCGCAAGAAGGCCGTTCCCATGGAGTCTCTTGAGCAGTACGCCAGCTCGGCCCGCGAGGACTCGGGTGAATTGATGCCCACCTCCGCCGACGGACCGGACGAGATCCTGATTGCCGCGGAACGGCGCAGGGCCTTGGCGAAGATGCTCGAGGATCTGGATGAAGAGTCGCGCGAATTGTTGACGCTGCGGTTTTTTCAGCGCATGTCCGCCCGGGACATTGCGGACATTATGGGCTCGACGGAGGGGGCCGT
>JAVEWL010000127.1:0-10430 GCA_034004565.1 FCB group bacterium
CGGGGCGCTTGAACGGCCGTCTCCTGGCCAAGGATGCCGTGTTGGAGCGGTACAGGGCGCGGAACGCCGGTATCTGGCGTACGGATTACCTGGGCGGAATACGGGTGACGCCGGTGGAGGGAGGCTCCCGGATGGAGAGCACGCGCCGCGCGCGGGGGTATCCCGTGCCGGCCCATTAGGGGCAGTTCAGGAATGATTGGCGGATCAACGCTTGAATCGCGAGCTGCCGATTACGATTACGATTACGAGTACGATTACGAGAAGAAACTGCCGAGTACGAGCACGATTACGAGCACGAGCACGAGGAAAATGCGGGGTGGGCGTCACGCTTGCGTAGTACTGCCTGAATTTGCTAAGGTATCCGTTTGTCAACCATCCCGAGGGGGATGAAAACCGCGTACAAAAGGAGGTGAAAGCATTGCGGACTTACGAAGCGCTCTACATCATCCGACCGGATAAGTCGGAGGATGAGGTCCAGACGATAGACAAGCAGGTCCAATCGCTCGTTACGAATAACGGCGGAACTATCGTGCGCTCGGAGATCTGGGGCAAGCGGCGGCTGGCTTACGAAGTGAATCACTTCACCGAAGGGCATTATATTCTAATGCGTTTCGAGAGCCAGGCTGCGTTTGTTGCCCGCCTGGAAGGATTTTTCCGTCTAGACGAATCGGTCATCCGGTCGCTCGTGGTGTATTTCGACGAGAAGACCCTGCGTGCAGAAGAAGAGCAGAAGGTACGGACGGAAGAGTTGATCCGGGCCAGTGCTACGCGCCGCGCTCAGGACGACGACGACGACGACGACGAGCCCATGGGCAGACGCCGCGACCGCGATCGCGACCGCGATCGGGACGACGACGACTTTTAACCGATTGGGAGACTGAGGGATGTCGGATCTTCGGATGCCGGACGTGAACAGGGTCACCCTCGTGGGACGCCTGACGCGCGATCCGGAGTTGAAGTACCTGGCCACGGGTTCGGCCGTATGCACGTTGGGCCTTGCGGTTTCGCGCTTTTACAAAACACGCGAAGGCGAGCGGCGCGAGGACACAACGTTCATCAACGTCGAGACTTGGGAGAAGACTGCGGAGTATTGTGGTCAATATCTCAAGAAAGGGCGGCCGGTGTTCGTGGAAGGACGCTTGCGAAGCCGAGAGTGGGAAGACAAGACCACGGGCCAGAAGCGCAGCACCATCGAGGTGCGCGCGGAGCGCATTCAGCAGCTCGACTGGGATGAGAATTCCGGTGGTGGCGGCGGTGCTGGCGGCGGCGGAGCATCGTCCCGGCCGGCCCCGCGCGAAATCGAAGAGCCGGTACCAGAGGACGATATTCCCTTCTAGCAAGGGTTTTCATTACTTCGGAGGACAGGAATGCCGAAAGCAGCCCCGAGAACGAAAGTGCGCAAGAAAAAGCGCAAGACAGCATCAAGGCCGAAAGTATCTCGGCTTACAGTAGATCGTGTTGTATTTATCGACTTCAAAGACACCGCGTTGTTGAAACATTACGTGACCGAACGGGGCAAGATCATTCCCCGCCGGATCACCGGCGCGACGGCCAAGCACCAGCGGATGTTGACCCGCGCCATCAAGTTGGCGCGGCAGATCGCCCTGTTGCCGTACGTCGCGGATTAAGGACGGTTTCCATTGACCGTTGCCCGTCCGTGGGCCGTGTTGGTATGCGGCCTCATCATGGCGCCCCTGCTGGGGGTCATGGCGTTGACGGCGGGCCTGTTCCTGCAGTGGTCGGCGGCGTTTTACCTGCCGATGCTGCTGTGTCTCGGGATACCGATGGCGGCCCTGGTGGCCGGCGCGGTAGCCTGCGGGGGCTTGTCCATGGCCGGCTGGCTGATGCTGGTGGTCTGGGGCGCGGCCTCCGTGACGGTGGGACCCGCTGAAGCGGTGTTTGTGGTTCTGTGGGGCGTGCCCGGCCTTGTGCTGGCGCTCGCGATACGGGACCAATGGTGGCACGGATGGGCGATCGCGGCTGTAGCCGCGGCCCTTTTGGCGTCGGCGGGCTTGCACCTGCTGCTGCACGAGGAGGAGTTTGGGCGAGGCGCCCAGGGTCTCTTTTCGTATCTGGTCGTTTCGGTCCAGCAGCATGCGCTGACTCAGTCGGATGCCGAAGTAAAGCAAAAGTTGAATGTCCTCTCAGAACTGGGGCGAACGACGCAGATGCATTGGGCCTCGATCGGCCCGGGCATTGGCGCGGTCCTGATCGTGCTGGCGACGGCCGTAACGGCCCAACTGGCGGCGGTCGGGGTTCGTACCTTCGCCGAGCGACCCGCCTTCAAGGGGTCTTTTGGCGAGTTGCGGGTTCCCGAGAGTCTCGTATGGCTTGGGATCCTGCTTGCCCTGCTGGCGTTCGCGGACTGGCGCTGGGACGTACCCGCCCTCCGGCTGATAAGCTGGAACGGCGGCATCGGTCTGTCGGCGCTGTACTTTCTGAACGGGCTGGCCGTGTTTCTCGGCGTGTTGGGCATGGCGGGAAACCGGGTGCTGGCGCCCCTGGCGCTGGTCCTGGTGTGCATTACGTTTGGGCAGGCGTACCCGGCCCTTGGGTTTGTAGGCTTGTTCGACACGTGGGGAGAGTTCCGCGGGCGGCTCAGCCGCTTGCTGGCCCGAATGCGCAAGCGCTCGGAAGAGGACAACGATGTGTAAATCGCGCCGCGCTGAGGCGGCGCTACAGGAGATGTGGACGTGAAGGTTATCCTGCGTGACAATGTGGCCCATCTGGGCTCGATGGGCGACACCGTCAAGGTCGCCGACGGCTACGCCCGGAACTTCCTGCTGCCTCGGCAGTTGGCCGTGCCCGCCGAGTCGGGAAGCGCCAAGCAGATCGCGCACGAAGTGCACATGATCCGCAAGCGCGAAGAGAAGCGCCGGGTCGAGCTGCGCGCCGTGGCCGCCGAATTGCAGAAGCTGACGGTCGAAGTGCGCGCCCGCGCCGGCGAAGAAGAGAAGATCTTCGGGTCCGTGACGGCGGCGAACATCGCCGAGAAGCTCAAAGAGCAGGGCCACGATATCGACAAGCGCAACATCAAGCTCGAGGAGCCCATCAAGGCGCTCGGCATTTACACCGTCGCCATCAATCTGGGCAACGGGGTGGAAGCCAACGTCAAGGTGTGGGTTGCGCCCATCGAAGAAGAAAAGACCGAGAAGGCCGAGAAGACCGAAGAGTCCTAGGGCTCGGTTGGGGCGCGAGGGAAGACGGAAGCCATTTTCGATTTTCGATTTTGGATTTTCGATTGAACGCCCGCCCCGCGGTTAACGTCGAACTGTTTTTTGGTCGCCTCCGATCCAGTTTCGGTTTCCGGAGTTGGATCGGGGGCGATTTGCCTGTTAGGCTGTAGGGATGTGGTGCACTCACCTCATCAGGAAGCGGTAAAGATGGCCAGGACACGAGACTTCAGAGGCGGCCCCCCGCGCGCGCCGGAGCCGGTTTTCGACCGGACCCCGCCGCACAACATCGAGGCGGAACGTTCGGTGCTGGGCGCGATGCTGCTCAATTCGGACGCCGTCGGCACCGCCATCGAAATCCTGCGCGAGACCGGCAACGAGGTTTACTACGCCGAGTCGCACCAGCACATCTACGACGCCATCGTCGCGCTGTTTCGCCGCAACGTGCCGATCGACGTCATCACGCTGGCCGAGCAACTCACGCGCGACGGCCATCTCGAGTCCTGCGGCGGGTACACGTACATCTCGGAGCTGACGGGCGCGGTGCCGACGTCGGCGAACGTCGAGTATTACGCGCAGATCGTGCTCGATGCCGCCGTGCTGCGGAAGATCATCACGACGTGCAGCGTGCTCGTGGGCGAGGCCTACCGCACGCAGGACGACGTGAACGAACTCCTGGACCGCACCGAAGCGGCCATCTTCGCCATCGCCGAGAAGCGGCAGCTCAACCCCATCTACAAGGTGAGCGACCTCCTCGAAGACGCCATCAAGCGCATCGAGGGAATCATCAAGACCCACGACGGCCTCACGGGGCTTGCCACGGGGTTCACCAAGCTCGACCAGATGCTGTCGGGCTTGCAGCCTTCGGACATGATTATCCTGGCGGCGCGGCCGTCGGTGGGCAAGACCGCATTCGCGCTCAACATGGCCGCCAACGCCGCCGTCACCCACAACAAGTCGGTGCTGCTGTTCAGCCTCGAAATGTCGAAGGAACAGCTCGTCCAGCGCCTGCTGTGCATGCAGGGCCAGATCGACTCGAACCGGCTGCGCACGGGCTTTCTTGCCGGCAAGGAATTCCCCAAGGTGGCGCACGCCGCGGACAGCTTGAGCCGCGCGCCGATCTTCATCGACGACACGCCCAACATCAGCGTGCTCGATCTGCGATCGAAGGCGCGGCGTCACATGGCCCAGCACAGCATCGATCTTATTGTCGTCGACTACCTTCAGCTCATGAGTTCGCCGGGGCGCGCGGAAAGCCGGCAGGTCGAAATCAGCGAGATCTCGCGATCGATCAAGGGGCTTGCGCGCGAATTGCGCGTGCCGGTCGTGGCGTTGTCGCAGCTCAGCCGCGAGGCCGAAAAAGACGACTCTGGCATCCCGAAGCTGTCGCATCTGCGCGAATCGGGCGCCATCGAACAGGACGCCGACGTGGTGCTCATGCTGTCGCGTCCGCCCGCCCACGAGGCCGAAGGCAACGAGAACCTCATCAACCTCGTCATCGCCAAGCAGCGTAACGGCCCCACCGGCCAGATCAAGCTGCTCTTCGACCGCCAGACCCAGCGCTTCAAGAACCTCATGGAAGGCCGCGACGAAGAGGCCTACGCCGCCGCCCCCGCGCATGCCGCGGGCGATGCGCCCTTCGGCGAAGAAGAAATCCTCGAAGAAGACGACACACCGTTCTGAAGAAGGAACGAAGAACGAGGATTGAGGAACGAGGAAAGAGCCCCTCTTTCGCGGATATCTCCCTTCTCTGCGCTCGGAAAGCGGGGACTCTCCTGCTTTCCGTCCAAGGGAATGGGAAGTATGGGAGGCATGGGAATGATGGGAAGTATGAAGGCCTCCTGCCTTCGTCCATATGGTCCATACCGTCCATCGGGTCCATCGGCTTTGGCGGAAAGCGGGGACAGTTTCCACTTTTGGTTTGTGGGGCTGGTTGACTGTGTGGGTGAAGGCAGATCGGGGGCTTCGCAGGCAATCGGAAGCAAACCAAAAGTGGAACAGTCCCCGTTTTCCGGGGTGAGGCGATCGAACGGTTCTACGGATGTGCAGGCGCTGTTGCAATAGCTCGCGCGTAGGTTTCCTCGATGCATGCGGCAATCGTGTCGGGGTGGTGGGCGTTCAGGGCGGTGGTCCGGGCGGCCCGGCCGAGGGTTTGGCGCAGGGCGGGGTCTTTCAGCAGGCGCAGCAGGGCGTCCGCAAAGGCTTCGGCGTCGTTGTCCTGAACGACAAGACCTGTCACGCCGTCGTGCAGGGGATGGGCGGCGCTGCGACAGGCCACGGAGGCTTTCCCCGCGGCCATGGCGTTGAGCAGTTTCATGGGGTAACCCGACCAGGAGACGCGCGGGCATGCAAACACCACATCGCGCGCGAGTGCCTGGCGCATCGAGTCGAAATCGGGTGTGGGGATCTTCTCGACGCCGGGGAACTTGCGCCGGTCGGCGGTGGCGACCAGCAGGCACGCTTCGGGCAGGCGCTGTCGAACCAATTCCATGGCCTCGCTCAACAAGCCCAGGTTCTGATACGCATCGAGATTGCCCGAGTAGAGAACCGCGGGCAACGTGTCTTCCACATCCGTCGGCGAAAACCGTTCCCCGTCCACCGACGGCGCAATCACGTCGATTCGTTCGCGCGCGCAGCCGCTGGCGCTGAGATAGTCCGCCAGGGCCGCGTGTGGCGCGATGACGCGGTCCGCGCGGCAGGGCAGGTTGCGGTCCAACCGCCGGCCCACATCCTGGGCCCACGCCGCGCCGTGAAAGTAGTGGGGCAGCTCGTCGGCCATGGCGTTGTGCGCGTGGTAGACGATCGGCCGCTTCCCCACGGCCAGGGCCACCATCAAACCCTCATAATTGTGCGCGTGAACGATGCTGATATCTTCGGTGCGAATGACGCGGGCCAACTCCGCCGCGAGCGCGAGATCCAACAACGGCTTCAGCGGCGATGGCCCGGCGGCCGTGCGGTGCGCCAGCGGAACGCGCCACGCGCGCCGAATGGACACGCCGCTGTCGTCCTCGCCGAGGCCGTAACCGTAGACCACGAGGCGTACGTCGTGACCACGCCGTTGCAGGGCCTGCGCGGTGGCCTTCAGCAGCACCTGCGAGCCCTGAGGCACGGGGTAGGGACACGCGCCCACCATGGCGATCCGGTAGCTCATTCGTAATAACCTAATCCACGCAAGCGATTCTCGAGGGCCTGTTCCTGTTCGGCGGTGTAGACCACTTCAGAGCGCTCGAATCCGGCCTCTATCGCGAGGCCGCCGTGTCCGACAAGGCTGCGTCCGTCCATCGGCGGCGCCGGCACGCCCAGGCACGCCAGCACCGTCGGGGCGATGTCTTCGAGGCGCGTGGCTTCGGCCTCCGTGGGCAATGACAGGAAAAACACGCCCGTGGGACGGTGCGAGCCGTTCATGCCGCGCTCCTTGCCACCGAGGTATTCCTCCGGGCGGATGCGCCGGAAGGATGGGCCGCCGCGCGCGCGCAGGCAGGAATGCGAATAGCCGTTTTCCAGTTCGAGTTGCACGAGGATATCGGGCGCGCGCTCGATGAATTCCCCCCGGTAGACCTCGTCGCGCATCCAGGCCTTGCGCACCGGTTCCCACGCTTCGAGCTTTCGACACAGTTCCGCGCAAAAGGCGGCGCGGTCGCGGGGATCGACCTGCCCCTCCGGTTCGCGTCCTTTGAGGTTCAGCCGAATCGACGGGAAGTAGTTCAATTCCTCCGACCACGCGGTGGTATGCCGCCAATCGATGCCCGCCACGCGCGACCGGCTTTCCGCGCGCGACGCCAGGCCCTGGAAGCGCCTGAAAAGGCTGCCGCGCCACGACTCCGGCACGACCTTCATCGCCGCCGCCTTGAGCGGGCTGCCGCCGTCGCCGCTGAAGCGAAGATAGCCGTTTTCGGCGAGCCAGTTGTTGAGGTGTACGACGCCCGTGCCGGTGCCGCCGAAGCCGTGATCCGAAACTACGCCTACAATGACATCCGGACCTGCCGCGGCAATGAGCTTGCCCACAGCCTCATCGAGGCGGATGTACACGCGCCGGATGGCATCCTCGAAACCGGGCCGGTGGCGCGGCGATTGCCTATCGTGGAAGAGCCAGAAGTGATGCGACACCGTGTCCGATTCGCCGAAGACGACCATGAAGAAATCCCATGGCTCGCGTTCGAGGAGACGCCGCGCGATGCCTTCTTTGGTCTCGATCCCGGCCATGAGTTTTTCGAGCGCGGTTTCGTGCCAGCCGGGCCCGATATCGCTTTCCTGGAAGTCGGCAAAACGCCAATTCTTTACCTCGGGATAGAGCGGCGGCGGAAACACAAACGAACGATCGACGGCCGTGCACACGGGCGAGTCGAATCCACTGACCATGAAGCCGTTGACCTTCTCCGGCGGATAGGTGGCGGGCACGCCGAGCACGCCGACCCGCTTGCCGGCGTTGGAGAGAATTTCCCACAGGGCGGGCGCGCGACGGTGCGTGGCGTTGACAAAGCGTATGCCATAGCGGCCCGGCACGGTCTGCGTGAAATCGAAAATGCCGTGGCGGCCGGGGTTCAAGCCCGTCACGCAGGTGGTCCAGGCCGGAAACGTCGCCGGCGGCACGGTGCTCGCGCAGGGCAAAAACGCGCCCCGCTCGCGAAGGCCCGCCAGATGGGGAAGAAAGCCCGCGTCCATCCAGGGCGCGAGAAGTGACGGCTCCGCGCCGTCGAGGCCAATGAGGAGAAACCGGTTCATGGCAAGAGTGTAGCAAATCGAGGATGCCGGATTCCGAGGCACTGCGCGTCTTTTCCACAGGAGAGAGAAAAGCCGTTGCGGAAAAGGGGTCCACTGACCGCGCACCCCCGCCATGCCTCGATCGAGTCTGGTTTCCTCTCCCCGGGGCTCGTAGTACTACGCATCTCAGCGGTGAAGACTGCGCCGCACCCCTGGGCTAACCCCCATCTTTCTCCTTCGGGGAAAAGAACTGGGCGGGGAGAGCCGGTACGTAAGAGGTTTCGTGTGTATCGCGTGGTAGTTTTTCGCGAAATCTTGTAGAATAGATGTCCGTCTTCGCGCCGCGCTTGCGGCGTTGGGAGGGATGCTTTCCAGGATCAGGAAGTACGGGTTTGTACAACATCTACGATCAAAGCGAAGATGCCGGCCAGGCGGCCGGTGAACAGAAGCAGCAGGTCAAGCGCGAGCTGATGGAATTCTTGAAGCTCGTGTTCTACTTCCTGCTGGTCTTCACCGTTGTCCGCTGGTACGGCGTGGAAAGCTACGAGATCGACGGTCCGTCGATGGAACCCACGCTCCAGCACGGCGACCGCATCCTGGTGTTCAAGCTGCCGCACGTGCTCAGTCAGTTCAGTCCTTTCCACGGGCTGCAGGCGTTGAAGCCCAACGACATTGTCGTGTTCCAAAGCCCCGATACGCCCGACAAGCGCTACGTGAAGCGCGTCATCGCCAAGGGCGCCCATGCGCCGGCGCTCAATACGGTCGACGCCAAGCAGCGCGAGGATGGGCAGCCGGATGCGGACGGGGTGCGCGTCGAGTATTCACGGGGCGACTTGTTTATCAACCGCCATCGCGTGGAAGAGCCGTACGTCCCCGAGTACGCCAATCAGCGCCGCGAATCGTACGGCGAGGTGGTTCTCGGCTCCGGCCAGTACTATGTTCTGGGGGACAACCGCGACAACAGCAAGGACAGCCGCTCGTTTGGTCCCGTTGACGATCGCAGGATCGTGGGCAAAGCCGTGCTGCGCTTCTGGCCCCTGAGCAAGTTCAGCCTCGTTCGATGAAAACACTCGTATTCTCGGACGTTCACCTGAGCGTGTCGCCGGACGGTCGCGATCGCATGAATGTCTTTGTGTCGTTTCTCCGGCAGATCGATCCCAACGAGGTGGGGCGCATTGTCATTCTGGGCGACCTGTTCGACTTCTGGTTCGAGTACCGGCACGTGATCTTCTCGGGCTATTTCGACGTACTTTGCGCGTTGGCGGAGTTGCGCGACGGCGGGATTGAATTCCATTTCGTGTGCGGCAACCACGACTTCTGGGCGGGGCGATTCTTGGAGGATCGCCTGGATTTCACCATCCACCGCGAGCCGGTCCTGCTCGATATGGACGGCAGGCGCGTTCTCTTCGCCCACGGCGACGGCATCAATCCGGAAGATCGCGGCTATCGCGCGTACAAGCGGATCGCGCGCATGCCGATTGTGGTCAGGCTCTTCAGCATGCTGCATCCCGACCGGGCCATGTGGCTGGCGCAGCGGGTCTCGCACGGCAGCCGCAGCATGTTTCGCGTGAGCGATCTCAGCCAAGGCCCCGAGGTGGAACCGCTGCGGCGATTCGCGATGAAGGCGCTTGCCGACGGACGCGCCGAGGTGGTCATGTGCGGCCATTCACATTACCCCGTCAAGGAAGAATTCCCCACACCCAAAGGTCCCGGCCTCTACCTCAACACCGGCGACTGGGTAAACCACCGCTCGTACGTTGAAAGCGAGAACGGCGAGTTTTCCCTGCACACCTTCACACCCGCGCCCGAGTAGGGCAATTCAGAAGACAAGAGATAAAGCTCTCATTGCTCCCATACTTCCCATAACTCCCATACTTCCCATCGCTCTCAAAGAATGGGAAGTATGGGAGTTATGGGAAGTATGGGAGCAATGGGGTCCGATTATCTCTGGACTGCCGCGCGGGCTCGGCGGGCGAAGAGTTTCTCGCCTTCGTAGGTGAGCAGGTGTTCGGCTTCGTCGAGATTGGCGGCCCAGCGGACCTGGAAGAGCGCTTCCTCGTCGCTGGAGAATTGCGGGGGGCTGCAGGTGTCGCTGCGGAGACGCATCAGGAAGTAATGTTCGCGGCGGTAGACGTGGAAGCCTTCGTGGCCGTATTCGATGTCGTTGAGCCCCAGCGGCGCCAAAACTTCCAGCTCACAATAACCCGATTCCTCGGCCACTTCGCGCACGGCCGCCTGTTCGGGCGTTTCGCCGGGATCGATGTGGCCTTTGGGAAAGCGGATCTCGTGGCGCAGGCCTTCTTCGCGCAGCACGCGACGCTCGAGGAGGAGCACCTGGTCTTGCGCGTTTAGAACGACTCCGCCGCCGGTCTCGTAGGACTTGGTTTTCATGAGTGCCCCGCTGTCTCGCCGCCAGACTCTCTTACGGACATGTCACCCTTGTGAGCTTGTTTGGGGTGCTTCGGGAAATACCAAACGCTTCCCCCCCTACCCCCCCGCAGGCGGGGGGGAAAGACGCTACGCAGGCGAGGATCTTTCCCCCCCGCCTGCGGGGGG
>JAVEWL010000128.1:0-10420 GCA_034004565.1 FCB group bacterium
GTCGAGGCCGACGGATTCTTTCAGGAGTCGTTGACCGGCGCGTATTCGGGCATGTTTCCGCGCACGGTGGGCGGGCTGGTCTCGCTGTTTCTGGAGACCGATGAGCTTGACCTTTGTGAACGCCTGATTGATTGCACGTTGACCGCCACGCGGGAGAACGGCATGGAACGCGTGCCGCACGTGCTCGACCGGCGGCAGGCCCCGGACCCGGTTTCCGACGGCAACGATCTGGTTCAGCCGAGGCACGAACTGCCCTACTACCGGCTCGACGGTGACTTTTGCGCGGTACAGACCTTCAAGGCGCCCGCGCAACCCATCCACGCGATCGAGGTTTATTTGAAGCTGCTCAACTGCACGGGGAAGCTCGTCCTGAGCGTTAGCCAGGACCGCGACGGCGAGCCCATTCGAACGCAGACCGTGGACGCCCAGGAAGCCGCGCGGAAGGGACGCTGGACCCGGTTCGCGTTTGACCCGCCCTTGTTGTTGACGCCGGGGGCATTGTATTGCTTTCGGATGTCGTACGAGGGAGAGGGAAAACCTTTCTGGTACGGACTGACTTCGTCCGGACACCGCCTGGCCGGCACGTATGCCTTCGACGCGTCGGCGTCGCCACCGCAATGGCTGGACCATCCCGATCATGTCTCGACATTCGCCTTCGATACCGGAGGCCTTACCCGGAAGAGGGTTTCAACGTATCCCATCCTTTCCGACCGGGACGAGATCGATGGGCAGGCCCATATCTTGATGGCCTTCGGGCGGCTGGCGCAGCGCCGGGGGCCGACGCCTTTTGAGGAAGAATGGTATCCCTTCGTCGCGAAGCTTCTCGACCGTACGGTTGACTGGCCCAATGTCCTGACCGGAGGCTGGCCGGCCGACCTCGGTCTCGTGCGCAACGTGAGCCTGGAGCATTCGCGCGAGGGCCGAATGTGGGACACGTACGACATCCTTACGCAGAGCTTCGTGGGCGCGGCGCTGGAATCGATGATCGACGTTGCACGGCGCAGGAACGACCTCGAGCACGCGACCCATTGGCAGGGGCGTCTGGAGGCCCTTCGCGCGGCCGTGGCGAAACACATGGTCCGGCAGCTTGACGGGAAGACGGTCTACCTCGAGATGCGCCTGCCCGACTCGGGCGCGGGGGTTCCCTTCGGGGGCATGGGCTGGCTGAATTTCGCGCCGGTCGCCGCGCAATGGGAGCCGCTGGAGCCGCAAGTGTTGCGCGATACGGTCCAGGCCCTGCGTCGGCGCGCCCTGTTCGACTGGGAAGGCCACAAGGCCCTCGCGCTCGATTGGAATGCCGACGGAACTTTCACGAAATCCGTCATCGGCAAGGGAATCGGCTGGGAAATCGACTACTCGCGACGCGAAGGCGAATGGGACCGTATCGGCGAGTGGCTCGATTTCCTCGAGGCCATGCATACGGCGCCCATCTACATGGAAAGCGCCACGCTCGACGCCAACGGTCAATGGAGCGCCGGAGACCCCGGCAACGGCGAGCAATGCACGTGGTGGTGCTGGTCCATCGCCAGGCTGCGCAAGGAAGTAGGCCTGCCCGCGCGGCCGTAAAGGGAGTGACGGGGCTGCAATTGCCCGCAACCGGCAGCGGCAGGCAAGGGGCATAGCTCGGAGGCTGTCACGGAAGTTGAAGGTTCACTTCCTGGCCTTGTGCGCCCAGTTCTACGATGGCGACGACGTTTCGCACCTGCTCCGGCATTGTCCCTTTCTGCGGGTATGCCTCGCCGACCAAGGTATAGGTCCCCGGCTGGAATCCTCCCATGCGGAAGATTCCGTCCGCCGCAACGTGGGTAGAGGCGCAGAAATCCTTATGATCGCTTCCACCTTCCAGGTCTTCCAGCGAGTGCTTTCCAAAATAGAAACTAACGGATGCCCACTCCATGGACGAGATCGGACCCAAGATTCCCCAGAACGCATCCCCTTCGTTGAGGTTAATGTCCTGCTGGATAGCGACTCCCGGAGTCAGTGTGAACTTATAGTGACGCTCGATCTGCCCGACTGCTTCGCTTCCGGCACGATGCAAGATCGCTTCCATCGTGGCCTCGCCCGCGGGCAGATTCGAGAAGGAAAAACAAGAGTCATCGCCCCGTGCCCTTTGAAAGACTTGAATGAACCTCTGTTCGCCCTGGGCGCTCGCCACGGTGAGTTCGATGTGCGCCGGCATGAGCGGCGGCTCCACCTTACCCGAAATGCTCGCGTCTCCCTGGGCAAACTCCACCACAAGCTCTGTGGTCTGGCCAGCCACAAGAGTAACGGTTTTCTGCTGCATCGCTTCGCCTTCCCCCGGGGCGGCCGGGAGATTGGATTGAACGATGTATTCTCCCGGGGGCACACCTCCGATGAGGCACTTCCCATCGGGTCCCGTCTTTCCTCTTTCGGGCGTACGCGATTGGTTAAATATAGAGACCCGTGCTCCTTCGAATAAAGCGCCGTTGACCAGCACCGTACACGCGAGCGAGATGCCGGACGGGATGGTCACGTCGATCGGTTCGCCGTCATAGTGCTTTTGTTCGAGGGTCGCCTCACCAGTACCAAAGTTCGGATGGTGCACCATGATGAGGTCATCCCCCAGCTTCCGCTTAGGCAGCACGAATTTACCGCCTTCCCCGGTTCGCGCGGACGCGTATGCGTCTTCTTTCTGTTGCAATTGGCCCGAGAATACGAGCGCGCCGACGATGGGCGTTCCTTTCGCGTCGTGGACTCTGCCCCATACGTCCCCAGACTGCGGCTTCAGGCGAATGACCTTGTCTCGCACGACGGCTTGCGAGCCGTCCGCCGGCACATCGACGTATCCCAGCAGGTAGCCCTCCGCGCGCGCCGCGATGCGGATGTTGTCTAACAGTCCCGCCGAAAACTTGAAGGTTCCATCGGGGATTTCGTTCTTAACGTACCCGTCATCGAGAATCATAGCCTCCGGGAAATAGCTGAGTTTGACCTCGTACGACGGAACCGGCTTTCCCGTATCGGCGTCAATAACGCGCCCTTCGATCGAAATCCCGTCGGGCATTACAAGCCGGACATTGGCGGTGCCTGCAGCGATATCCATGCGCTCCGACGTCAAATACTTCTGGTGCATCGCCGTCAGCGTATAGGTTCCCGGTTCAAGGTTGTTTATGATAAACGTTCCGTCGCCTTTGGTTTGGACGGACGCCCCCGCACATTGGACCAGCGCCTCCGGCAAACCGATCCCTCGAGCGTTCACGACTTGTCCGGAGATGGTCAGGCGGCCCGAGCTGCAGGTCAGCTCGAAATTCTCCATCACCTGTCCCGCGGCCACGACCAGAAAGGTGTATGGCGGATCCAGGACTTCGCGACCCTTCACGCTGAGCGCAATGTCGCCCGACGGCAGACCTTTCAACTCAAAACGCCCGTCCGCGCCACTGACGACTTCGAAAACGCGGCCATATCCTTTTCCGCCCGACAGCGCATGAGCCGCATGAACCTCAACCCCGGCTAAGGCCTTTCCCAGCTTATCCCGAACGGCACCGCGCACGACGGCTTCCGGCTGTAGCACTATGGGTTCCAACGCCCGCCCTACCTGCGGAAGCACATACGGGCCGCAACCGATACTCACGAGGCCTCCCTTGTCCGCCCAGACGTAGAGCGCCACCGTGGGTGGAAAACCCGTGACGAGAAACGTGCCGTCCTCGCGGCTCTCCGCGGTATTGACGATGTGGTAGTTGTTGATCCGCGCAAACGCCGTCACCTTCGCACCAGCCACGGGCTTGCCGGCGGCGTCGACGGCGACGCCCGTGACCCCTTCTCCGCGCCCCAGCGCAAAATCCACCCCCGTGGCGGAATGGCCCCGCCGCAGCTTTAGTTCGCGGGAGCTTTGGAGCCCGTTCCCGCTCTCCCCGCCAATGTAATAGCCGTTGGCCTCAGTACAGGCAGCGCGCCAGGTTGCCGCTTGCACGTCGTCGATGCGGTATTCGCCGCGCTCGTTTGTTTGGGCTTTGAGGTGGAATATGTCGCCCAAGTTGAGGTACACCTTCGCGCCCGGAATCCCCTCGAGGGTGTCCTTGTCGTATACCCTGCCGGATACGGTTACGGCGTTCGACTCGGAAACGGCCGCGGGCGTTGAAGGAGCCGGCTGAACTGTGTCTTGGGTATGCTTCGTTTCCGCCACGACCGCCTTCAGGGCGGCTGCGGCCGGTTGCTGTTGAGATGCGGGGATCTGCGAAGGTTCGAGCCGATGGTAGGTCATTGTCGCACCGGCTCCAGCGGTCACTATGATGACGGCTGCTACCACGATTTTAGTCAGAAGCGTCATGCCCGTGGCGGCGACGGTGGCCGCTTGGGCCACGCCGGATAAAGCTATGCGGCCCAAGGCCGCTTTCAAGGCGGCCGGGGCGGCTTCGGCGAGGTGTTCGGAGGCGAGGGCGGTGAGGGTGGCGGTGGTCAGGAGGACGCCGGATTTTTTGAGGGTTTCGCGGACGCGCTCGATGCCGTTGGCGATGCGCTTGGTGACGGCGGAGCGGGTGAGGCCGAGATCGTGGGCGATTTGGTCGTGGGTTTCGCGCTGGAGGAAGTGGCGGATGAGGGGATCGCGCAGGTCTTCGGGGAGTTCGGCGATGGCCTGGTCCACGAAGCGCTGGATATCGTTCCAGGCGGGCTCGGTCGTGGCGGGGATTTCGGCTGCCGCGATTTCCTCGCGCTTGCGGCGGCGGTTATCCGAGCGGAGCCGGTTGATGGACAGGGAGGTTGCGGCGCTATGGAGCCAGCCTCCGAGGGATGTTCGAATGCGGACGTTGCCGGTGGCGAGTCTGAGGAAGCATTCCTGGGTGAGTTCTTCGGCGTCGGCGGGATTGCCGAGGGTGCGTTTGCAGGTGGCGTAGACCATGTCGGCGTAGTGGGACACGAGGTCGTTGAAGGCTTCGGCGTCGCGGTGTTCGGACCAGCGGGTCAGTAGTGCGGCGTCTCGCGCGTTCATGTGGGTGTCCTTTCGCCTGGCGGCTGCTGTTGGGCATTGTAACTTTAAGTCACCGCGGGATGGGATTTGGTTCTTGGGGAGTGGAAGGACCGCAGGGACGGCATGGGGGTTTGGACTTCCCTCACCCCGGGGAGAGGGAGGAAGACTCCAGCCGGGTGTGGGAAGTGGGTAGACGCGCGGTCATGCGACCCTCCCCGACCTGCTCCTCCTTTTGTCATTCTGAGCGAAGCGAAGAATCTGGTAACGCCCAAGCATTCGAGTCCTTGGTATGACTAGATCCCTCGCTGCGCTCGGGATGACAGAAAGAGAGGATGCTGGGGAGATTCGTTGGCGTGCACTGAAGGTACTATTGCGGAAGCCCTCACCCCGCCCCTCTCCCAGGGGGAGAGGGAGGCCGTTGGGGGAGCGGGGGCTACTGATTGGGGGAATGGTCAGGTGCTGCTCGTGGTGGAGGCTTGTGGGGCCGAGGGGTGGAACTTCTCTTCGAGGGGCGGGGGCAGTACAATCTTCCGTTATTCGGCAACCATCCCTTGTGGGAATCAGCAGGCGGTTTTCGTGGCAGGTCTTACTTCGATTGGGCCCGTGCATTATGGCTGAGGATAGGATCAGCCAAGCTGAGGCCGTGCCGCCGGTGAATGACATCCCGTATGCGACGCACCGGCGCAATTTCTGGATCGCGGGGGCGGAGGCGGCGCTGTATATGGCGGGCTCGGACATGATGGGTCCGATGACGCTGATCCCTTTCCTTTTTGCGAAGACGAATATCGAATCGGCGTGGATTGGGCTGTTTACGGTGGCGGCGCTGCTGGGTGCGCTGGGCAATCCGATCGGCTCGGCGTGGGCGGGCGGCCGGGTTTGGAAGCTTCCGTTCTGCTTGCGGGTGGGCTTTGTGCAGCGGCTGGGTTTTCTGGCGGTGCCGTTGGGTTCGCTGTTCCTGTTTGAGCGTCCGGGGCTTTTGCTGGGCCTGCTTGTGCTGGCGTGGACGCAGACGTATCTCGTGGGCGGGATCGGCGCGCCGGTGTACCAGTTTGTGATTACGCACGGCACGTGGGAGAGCTGGTGGGGGCGCATGATGGCGCTTCGGAGCGTGCTGGCGGCGATTGCGGGGACGGGGGCGACGGTGTTTGTCTGGTGGGTGAACCGCACGTTCACGGCGCCGCACAATTACGAGGTCATCGGCTGGGTGGGCGTAGGAATGCTGTTTCTGTCGCTGTATCTCGTGTCGCGCTTTCGGGAGATCCCGATGGAGGCGCGGTTCAGCCACGGGGCGGAGTCCCTGGGCGCCACGTTCCGCAAGCTTGGGGATATCCTGCGCCGGGACGGGCGGGTGCGGTGGATTGTGGCCGCGCATATTTTCCGTTCGACGGGATTTCTGGTCGGGGCGTATATGACGGCGGTGCTGGTGGAGCGCAGGCAGCTCACGGATCGGGACATGTGGATACCGGTGCTGCTCTCGACGCTTCCTTCGATCGCGTCGCACCTGGCGGCGGGTTGGATTGTGGACCGGTGGGGTCCCAAACCGGCGCTGGTGATTTCGTCGGCCATCATCAGCGCCAATTCGCTGTTGATCGTTTATTGTTTCGGGATGCCTGCGTTCGTGTTGTTGTTCGTGGCGGGCAATTTCGCGGGCAGCCTTTTGAGCAATGCGTGGCCTACGCTCATCATGAAGCTTGCGCCTCCGGAGCGGCGTCACGCGTATTTTTCGACCATTTCGCTGTCGACGGCGCCGGGGAACCTGCTCATCATGGTGCTGGGCATTGTGATGGTCCGGTATACGGGTTATACGTACGTGTTCTACTTGGGGGTTGTGGGCGGGTTAGTATCTACGTGGCTGTTTACCACGAAATTACCGCATGTCCGATATGCGCCGGATTCCGCCGATCGGTGACGGAGCAGGCCGCCGTTGCGGGCCGGTTATGGTAAATATGGGGAATTATTGGACTTAGCGCGTCCGGCGAAATCGCATAAAGTCGCGTGAATATCGATTAAGTCATAGCGTAGAATGAATGGCGTTTGAGGGATGAACATACCAGAGTGGTTCTTTCATTTGCTCCGTGAACGGGATTGCCGAGTGCAACGCCTTTGTTCCACTAAATGCTTTCAATCATGTGAATGTTTTAAACCAAGTGATGAATATTTCCGCGGGGGAAGTATAGTTTGTCGAAGTTATGGGTAGCGGTAATCGTGGGGGTGATTGTGGCCCTTGCCTTGCCGTTTTGGATCTACTTATCGAGTCCAAAAGGCGGACGGGAATCGCTTTTGGTGGCGCGTGTCGCGCTGCCGGTGGTGGCGCTGACACACATTGCGCAAGACAAGGGGTACTTTTTCGACGAGGGCGTGGATGTAACCTTTGCCGATTTCACGACGGGCCGGGAAGGGCTGGATGCCACGTGCGCAGGCGAATACGACTTGGCTATCGCCTTCACGACGCCGGTCGTCCACGACATAGTGATGGGTAAGGACCTCGTGATTCTTACGGGGCTTCATCAATCGCCGCGCAATACCGCCGTTGTCGCATTGGTCGGCCGCAGCATCAATGAGCCCAAAGATTTGGCGGGCAAAACCATCGGGGTGACGACGGGCACGAGCGGAGAGTTCTTTCTGGACGTGCTGTTGACGGACAACGGCCTCGATTCAAATTCGATCGTGCGCCAACCGCTCGGCATTGCGGATGCGGAACGGCACTTGAAAGAGGGGGCGGTCGACGCGGTTGTGGCCTGGAACCCGTATTTGCACCGGATCAGGAATGAATGGCCCGAGCATGAACTGCGGGTTTTTACGTCGCAGGTGTATGTGGAAATGTCAATGGTTGTGGGACTCCGCAAGACGGTTGAGGACAAGAGCGAGGCCGTCGCGCGTTTCCTGCGCGCCCTGACGCGGGCCCAGGAGTATTTCGCGGGGTATGCGGCTGATGCGCGGTTGGCGGCAAGCCGGCAAGCCAAGGGTGCGGCGCACATCGAGCCCGACTCGCCCATGTGGGAAGACTTCACCGTCAGTCTGGGCTTGAACCATGTGATGCTTCTAACGCTCGATCAGGAGGCGGATTGGATGCGCTCACGGGGACTGAGCGGCGACACGTTACCGGACTTCCGCCACCAGATCGTGGACAGTTACCTGCGCACGATACTTCCTGATCTTGTCACGCTTCCCCTGAGCGACGAGCGCCGGACGAGAAACTCCCGATCGGTCCATTCGGGGGGTCGAACGCCATGAAGATCTCGGCGAAGATCCTGATTCCAAACCTGCTCTCGTTGAGCGTGGTCGCGGCGGCATTGCTATACCTGGTGTACCAGTTGCACGAGGACGGGATCCGCATGAAGCATGTCGTTGCCCAGACGGAGGCGACGAGCCGGATTGCCAACCGGCTGGGCCAGATCGAGCGCGAAATCGTCGTCGAGCTTCTTTCGCTGCGCTACGACCGCAGTTCGGAGCGCCTGGAAATCCTCATGCAGGAGGAACGCGAGCACAACGAGGCGATACAAAACCTCCGGCACCTTATTGAAAGCATGACGGGGGCTCGATTGTTGGCCGATTACCAGGAGAGCCGGAGCCGATCCACGCGGATCCGCGAGGAACTGGTGAGCGCGGCCATGGGGGGCCAGGAGGAGGACGTGACACGCCTTCACCGGCGTTGGCTGCTCAAGAACGAGCAGGCGCGGGCCCGTTTGAATGACTTGATCGCGTACAAGGCGATGCGGATGCAACGCCTGCTGGACGACGCGGAGAGGCGGCGCGAACAAACCAGCGGCTGGGTTTTTCTGATCGCGGTGTTTGCCTGCGGCGCGATCGTCACCTCCTCATTCTATTACGGCCGGGCCATTGCGCGTCCCATTGTTGCGCTGACGCAGGTCTCGGAGCGGATCGCGCGGGGCGAGGTGAACACGCGGATCACGGGGCCGGGGCGTCAGGACGAGATTGGGCTGCTGGGGCAGGCGTTCAACCGCATGGCGGACCGGTTGGTCAGCGCGAACGCCGAATTGGAGCGCAAGGTGGAGCTGCGCACGGCCGAGTTGGCGGAGTCGAACGTGGCGCTGCGTTCGAGCTTGGCCGAATTGCACCGGATGCAGGAATCGCTGATGCAGTCGGAGCGGCTGGCGGCCATCGGGCAGATGGTGACGGGACTGTCGCACGAAAGCCGTAACGCGCTTCAGCGCAGCCTGGCGTGCCTGGAGATGCTGGGCAAGCGGCTCAAGGACAACGAGGCGGCGCTGCGTCTTCTTCACGAGGCGCGCAAGGCGCAATCGGACCTTCAGCAGGTGTACGAAGGGGTGCGCCAGTACGCGGGTCCGCTGAATCTGGAGCGCACGACGTCCAATGTGGCGGAGGCGTGGCGCAACGCGTGGGAGCAAACGGCGCTGGCGCGGGAAGGGCGCGTGGCCGATTTGGTTGAAGAGATGGACGGCGTGGCGCTTTATTGCCCGGTGGACCGGTTCCGTCTTGAGCAGGTTTTCCGAAACCTGATGGAGAACTCGCTGGCGGCGTGCCCGGACCCGGTCCGGATCACGGTGCGGTGTGGGGATGGGTCGTTGGAGGGCCGCCCGGCCCTTGCGATCCGGGTGTCGGACAACGGTCCCGGGGTGAACGAGACGGAATTACAGCGCATATTCGAGCCTTTCTTCACGACCAAGACGAAGGGCACGGGGTTGGGGATGTCCATCGTGAAGCGTATTGTGGAGGCGCACGAGGGACAGGTGGAGGCTGGCGCTTCGGAGGACCGGGGCTTGGCGGTAACGCTGATCATTCCCCGGGAGGTGGTGTAGTGAAGGAACAATCGTTGCGAATCGCGGTGGCGGACGACGAGCCGGTGATGCAGATGTACATGCAGGAGACGTTGGAGGAGTTTGGTCACGAAGTCTGCGTCGTGGCCCAAGATGGGCGCGAGCTTGTGGAGTACTGGCGCGTGGATCCGCCGGACCTTATCATCACGGACATCAAGATGCCGGTGATGGACGGGCTGGCGGCGATGCGCGAGATCTATCGCCACAGCACGGTGCCGGTCGTGTTCGTCACGGGCTACAACAGCCTGGAGAACATTGACGCGAACGACGAGGATTTCGTGCTGGTCTTCCTGGTGAAGCCGGTGGGCGCGGAGGATCTGCGCGAGGCCATTGACGTGGCCATGCGGCGTTTCGGCGAGTACGAGTTGCTGGTGGAGGAATGCGGCGAGCGGTCGCTGGCCTTGTCGCACCGGCGCCTGGTCGAGCGGGCAAAGGAGCTTCTCATGGCGCGCCATGGTATGGGTGAGGCGCAGGCGTTTGAGTACTTGGGGCAGCAGGTTCGGGAGGGTTGTGCGAGTTTGACCGCGGCGGCCACGGCCGTGTTGCGGGACGCGCGCTGCGCGTAGGGGGCGGGGAAGGACTCGCTCCCACCCCATTGCTTTGTGGCACCCCCGAGCCGGGTTTGTGGCTTGGGGGTGTTTTTCTTTTGACAGGATAACAGGATTGGCAGGATGGACAGGATGGGGAAAGAACAAAA
>JAVEWL010000129.1:0-10372 GCA_034004565.1 FCB group bacterium
CAGACCGTCGGCGGCGTCGAGATTGTTCTCGGCTCCGGGGGACGCCTCCAAGGCACGGTGATCCTCGACGGCGAGGCCGCGCCGGGCGCCGTGGTCACCATTTCGGGCATGGGCTTCAATCGCGTGGTCACCGCCGATCGCAACGGCCAGTACCTCATCGAGGGGATCCCGCCGGGCCAATACCTTGCCGCCGCAATGTCGCCCGAGGCGATCGCCGCGGGCCGCTTCGCGCCTTCCCACGGGCAGGTGGTCATTGTTGAAGGCCAGACCACGCAGTACAACTTCGGCGACGCGCAAGGCGCCACGGTCGAAGGCCTGTGCACGCCGCCCCCGTCTACGGGAAGCATGGGCTTCGCCGTCCTGCGCATTGCGGGCACGGGCGCCGAAGTCTCGCAACTGGACTTCCGCAGCCTGACCTCCATATTCATGGGCGACATGTCGTCCGTACCGTCGATAGTCGGCCTGGCGCCGGTCGACCGGGACGGCTGGTTCCAGATCGAGAATGCCCCCGAGGGCAGCTACAGCCTGGATGTCTATTACCTCACGCTGGGGAATTTCGTCACCAGCCAGGGGCGGCGGGTCTTCTCAACCATGATAGACATCCGGGGAAAGGAAACCGTCAGCCTGCAGATCGCGGCGACGCAATAAGTGTGGTGATCGTTTCTCCGAAGGAATGCCATAGTACGCAGTGGGGAGTGCGGCAGGGGGCTTTTTCCATTCACTCAATGTCGCGCGAGACCAAGGGAGAAAACGTCCGGCTTTGTCCAGGAACGCCAAAACGCCGGCCTCAAACGGCTCGCCCACTGTATCGCCCATACTGGTGTGGGCGGCGGTGGCGCTGCTGCTTGCGGTCGTGATTGGTCTGGCCCGCTGGTTCGGCCCGGAAAAACCCGTGGAACCGAAACCTTCCGAGGTCAAATACGCCCAATACCAGGACCCGCGTCTGGCTCCCGCCGACTTTGGACCTTCCGGCTCGGGAGGGGACTCGGCTGCCAGAAAACAAGACCAAAAAGAAGCGGAAGGCAAATGGATCGCCGCTGGGGAAACGGACCCTATCAAGCTCGTCGGCACGGTAACCGACGCCGATACGGGCGAACCCGTTCTGGATGCGCGCCTGGTTATACGCAGACAATGCACCCGGGAAGAGCAGCTCGCCATCTACGAGACGCAGGAAAAGGCGGAGGAAGCCTCCAAAGCCGCCCAGCAAGGCGATAAAGACCCCGCGGAGCCTTCTGAGACGGACAAGGTATGGGAGGAGCTGAAGGACACGTACCAAACCGAACGCAGGACGAAGACCGATGTGCACGGGCACTATCGGCTGGGAGTAAGGACCCCGGGCCAACACACCATGTTCGTGCTTCATCCGGAATACCTCCTCTACCAGGACGAACAGTTCGTTCTCGTAGAGGGCGAAACCGAACGAAGGATCGACATCAAGCTCAAGCGCGGCGCCACGATTTCCGGGCGCGTGACCGAGCGCGGCACGGGCAAGGGCGCCGCCGGGGTAAGAGTGTGTGTTCTGGTGCAATCGCTGGACCCGGAATTGAATATGACCCCTCCCGATATCGGCACTCTGGTCATGCTGTCCTCGGCGGATCTCCCCGAAGGCTACGGAGAAACCGCAACCACTGACGCCAAGGGTGACTATACGGTCTCCGGATTAAACCCGGGAGAGGCGACGGTCCTGATCAATATCGGGGATGCGCCCTACCGGTTCAGCGGCCTTCCGCCCATGCGAACGGTGTCCATAACGCAGCCGGCACAGGTCATCCGTAACGTGAATTTCGTGCTCGATGTCGCAGGGGTGGTCTGGGGCTACGTGTTCGACGAGACCGGCAAGCCCGTCAGCGGGGCCGACGTCGTGCAGTGCTTCTCCGACAGCGTCATCGCACAAGTCGCCGAGGCGGCGACCAACTTGCGTCCGCCCATTCACGACAGCACCGACAGAGACGGCCTGTACCGCCTGTTCGGTCCTCCCCTGAACCGCGAGTGCCGCGTCTTCGTGGTCGGCAAGGACTATTCGCCTCAGATAAGCGACCCCTTTGTGCTTACACCGACGAACCGCGAGGCGCGCGTGGACGTATACCTCTCGTCGGGCACAACGGTGTACGGACGCGTGCTCAACCGCCGCGACAATTCGCCCATTGCCAAGGCGCAGATAAACTGCATGCCGGCCGTTTCCCGTCTGCTCTCTCCCTTCAACGCGGCCCTGGGCTTTAACGAGGTCAAGTCGGGGGCAGACGGTTCGTTTGTCGTGCCTCATCTGCCCGTGGGCGAGCATAAGCTGTTTACCATGGCGGAAGGCTTCAAGCTCACGCTGCAGGGCGAACCTTTCTTCTGCGACGGATCCCAGGACCTGCGGCTGGACGTTTTTCTGGACCCCATCGACGCCGGCGAACACCAGGTCTACGGCGTGGTTACCAACGAATCGGGTCAGCCGGTGGCCGGGGCTCGTATTGGGCTGGTGAGCATGGGACTCGAGGGCTTCATGGGCGCCGTCGGCGGACGCGATGCCGTCACCGACGCCAAGGGCAACTATCTCTTCGAGCGGGTTGAAGAGGGCGACCTGATGCTCCTCGCCGACGCCGACGGCTACAGCCCCACCCAGGTAAAGGACGTCCAGATCGACGCGCCCACGGACATCGAATTGGAGACGGCCTCGCGCATCAACGGCCGCGTGATCATTCGCAACACGGGCCTGCCCCCCGCAGCCTGCGGCGTTCGCGCTCACCCCACGTCGACGCCGGAAGGAGACTTGCTCTCCTCGCTCCAATCGATTGGCGGGTTCGGCGCGCAGTGTACGAACGGCGAGTTCTCGCTCGAGGTGCCCAAAGGCGAGTACATGCTCATCGCCAACCCGCAGGGCGCCTCCCCCGGACGCGCGCAGGTCTCCGTGGACGCGGGCGAAACCGTCAACGGCGTCGTGATCGAGGTGACCATCGAGGGCGGAAGCGTCGCCGGGCGCGTGGTTCTGCGCAACGGGCAAAGCCCCGCCGGCGCCTCGGTACGGCTCGGACGCGAAGGAGGCTCCTTCGCCCCGCCCATGCCGATGATGGAGAACCTGGAGTTCCGAACGATGCAGGTCGGCGACGACGGCGCCTTCAAGTTCGACCGCCTCGCCGGAGGCACCTACCGGGTGATCGCACAACTGGAAGGCTACGCCGAGGGAAACAGCGGACCCGTCGAATTGCGTGATGGACAGTCTAAGGGCGGCGTGGAGGTCGTGCTGGGCTCCGGCGGCGGACTCCAGGGCAACGTCGTGATCGACGGCGAGGTGGCTCCCGGCGCCATCGTGACGGTCACGGGCGCGGGCTTCAACCGCGTCGTCCGCGCCGACCGCAACGGGCAGTACGTGTTCGAGAACCTCCCCCCCGGAGAATACCTCGCCGCGGCCATCTCGCCGGATCAGGTCACGGCGGGGCGCTACCTGCCGTCCCACGGACGCGTCGTGATCCAGGACGGCCGCGTCACCTATTACAACTTCGGCGATCCCCAGGGCGCGACGGTCGAAGGCTTGTGCACCCCTCCCCCACCCTTGGGCCGCATGGGCTTCGCCGTCCTGCGCATCGCGGGCACGGGTGAAGAAGTCTCGGAACTGAACTTCCGCAACCTCACCTCCATGCTCACGGGGGACATGAGCTCGCTCTCTTCGATCGTCGGCCTGGCGCAGATCGATCGGGACGGCTGGTTTCAGATTGAGAACGCGCCGGAGGGCAGCTACAGTCTGGATGTGTATTACCTCACAATGAGCAATCTTGTAAACAGCAACGCGCAGCGCGTGTATTCGACGATGCTCAACATCGTCGGAGAAGATACGGTGAGTCTCCAAATCGCGGCGACCCAATGAGGGACAGCCATGCCGGTACTTGAATTGAAGGACGTGGAAGTGCGCTACGGGAGCTTCGTGGCCCTCGACGGCATCACCTGTTCGGTCGACGGCGGCGCGGTCGGCCTGCTCGGCCCCAACGGCGCGGGCAAGAGCACGCTGCTTAAGACGCTGCTCGGGTTTCGCAGGCCAAGCCGCGGCGAGGCGCGCATCTTCGGCCACTCGCTGCCCCGCGAGGCCCTGAAGGTGCGCCAGCGGCTCGGGTACATGCCCGAGCGAGAGATCATGAGCACCAAGGTGAGCGCGGTGGCTTTCCTCACGTATTGCGGTCGGTTGTTCGGCATGTCCCGCATCGATGCGATGGAGCGCGCCCACGAAGTGCTCAATTACGTCGGCATGGGCGACAACCGGTACCGCGGCATGGAAACCTACTCGACGGGCATGCTCCAGCGCGTCAAGTTCGCCCAGGCGCTCGTCCACGATCCGAAGCTCCTGCTGCTGGACGAACCCACCAACGGTCTCGATCCCGACGGACGCCTCGATATGCTCGAGGTTATCCGACAACTTGCCACCAAACGAAAGGTGACCGTCGTGTTGTCGTCGCACCTGCTGCCGGACATCGAGCACGTCTGCGACCGCGTGATTGTCATCGATCGCGGCCATCTCCTGCGCGACGGTCTCATCGCCGACCTCACCACAGCGCGCGACGGCCTGTTCGAGTTGCGCGTGCGCGAAAACGTGACCGAGTTCGTGGCGGGCCTCGGCGGCGCAGGCTGCTCGTGGGAGGAGCGCTATGACGGAACACTGATGGTCACGGCGCCCGAGGGCCTGTCGCCCCGCGCCTTCTTTGAGATCGCATGCGCCTCGGGCACGCAAATCAGGCATTTCACCCCGGTACGGCACCGCCTCGAAGAAATCTTCGTGGGACCCGAAGGGAGCGGCGACCATGCCCGTATATAACCAGACATACCGCTCCTACGACGGCGAAGTGCGGCGACGCTTCCGCTGGGCGGTGGTGGTGTCGCACGAACTCGGCCTTGCCACCGGTTCACGTCTCATGCGCTACCTCCTCATCATCGCCTCGTTTCACGTTTTTCTGCGCATCCTCTTCGTGGTCATGTTCGACAGCATGGCCTCGGATCCGCGCAGCCCCATCGGCCTCCTGGTCCGCAACGCCACCTTCTTCAACGTCGACAACCGCATGTTCTTCGACTTCCTGCGCTTCCAGGGCGCGCTCGTCTTTATGATCCTTCTCGTGGCGGGGGCCGGGCTTATTGCGAACGACAAGCGGCACAATCTGCTCGAGATCTACTTCGCGAAACCCCTGACGTGGTGGGACTATGTGCTGGGCAAGCTGGGGACCCTGCTGGCCCTCGGCCTGGGCCTGACCCTCGCGCCGGCTCTGCTGCTGATCGTCATCCACATCATTCTGACGCCCGGCGCGGAATCCCTGAAAGACGGCGCGTGGTGGGCCCTACGGAGCCTGGCGTTCTCGCTCGCCATCGTCGTCCCGATGGCCCTGGGTATCCTCGCCTGCTCGGCAACGGTGCGCGGCGAGCGGCAGGCGGGACTGGCGGCCACGCTCTTGCTCTTCATTGATTGGTTCTTCGCGTCGATGTTGTCGGGCATGCTGCACAATCGGGATATCCTGGTGCTGTCCCTGCCGACCGCCATACGCCGCCTCGGCGAGATCCTGTTCGAGCAGCACCGGCCCGTGATGGATCTGCCCTGGACGGTCGCGCTGCTCGCCGTCGGCCTTGTGTGCGCCGTGGCCCTGGGCATCGTGGTGCGGGTGGCGCGCCGCGCGGAGAGAAGCGTATGAGCGCCGTCATCGAGGCAACCGACCTGTCAAAATGGTTCGGCGAAGTGGTCGCGGTCAACAACCTCCAGGTGTCGATTGGCCCGGGCGTCACCGGACTCCTCGGCCCCAACGGCGCGGGCAAGACCACCTTCATTAAGCTCGCCCTCGGGATTTATCGCCCCAGCCGCGGCAACATTCGCCTCTTCGGCGAGGCCCCGCGCAACAACCTCCCCCTGCTGCGGCGCATCGCGTATTGTCCCGAGAGCGACACCTTCCACGAAGGCGCCACCGGCTACGAGTTCGTCTACTGGCTCGCGCGCTACAGCGGGCTCACCGCCAGGGCCGCGCGCGCCGGAAGCCTCGAATGCATCGAGCAGGTCGGCATGACCGCGCGCATGCACGACCCCATCGGCGCCTACAGCCGCGGCATGCGCCAGCGCATCAAAATCGCGCAGGCGCTGGTCTCGAAGCCCGACCTGTTGTTCCTGGACGAACCCCTGGCCGGACTCGATCCTCGCGGCCGCGAGCAGATGTATTCGCTCGTGCGCGCCATCGGCGACGAGGGCCGCACGGTCATCATGTCGAGCCACATCCTGTATGAAATCGAGCGCGTGACCAGCAAGGTCGTATTACTTCACAACGGCGCGATCCTCGCCGACGGCCGTGTGCGCGACATCCGCGAGATGATCGACGAGCATGCCCACGCCGTGACGGTCGAGTGCGGCGATCCGCGCGAGTTGGCCGAGCATTTCGTTGCGGACGAGGCAACGCTCGCGGTGAACTTCGAAGGAAGGACGCTGACCATACAGACCCGCGACCCGAACGGCTTCTACCACAAACTCAACGCCCTCATTCTTGCGGGCGAAATCGAAGTCACGGCATTCCACTGCCCCGACGACAATTTGCAGTCGGTATTCCACTACCTGCTTGAGAAATGACGTTATCCGGATGGGAGATCGCAAGAACATGAGCGCAGACGATGTACAGGCCGCCGAGGCCCTGAGGGCGGATGCCGCCGATCAACTGCCGCGGTCCGGCTACGCGGGGGCCATACTGACGTCGTTCCAGCACACGCTGTCGCTCTTGCGGCGCCACCGCTGGAGCATCTTCGGCATCCTCCTCGCTTTCCTGCCGGTGCTGATTCCCATCGTGACGTCCCTGTTCGACGCCGCCGCAACGGTCCCTCGAGGCATCGACATCTTCACGCAGCTCACCGAGAAGCTCTACTTGAACGTTATCGCGCCGCTGTTCGCCCTGTTCTTCGGGTGCATGCTTATCGCCGACGACGTCGAAAACCATACGCTGCAGTACATCCTGACGCGACCCGTGCCCCGCAGCGCGGCGGTCTTCGGACGGTTCGCCGCGTATTTCGTTTTCGTCTCCGCGGTCCTTATCTCGTCCCTCGTGTTCGCCTTCGCCGCCTGCACAACCCTCGGCAACTTCTCCGCCACCGCGGGCAACCTTCGCCTCCTGGCCCACTACATCGGCGTGCTGCTCGCCGCGCTCGCCACATATGGGGCGCTCAGCATGTGCCTCGGCGCGTACTTCTCGAAGCGGCCCGTCGTGTACGGTATCGTCTACTTTTTCGGCTGGCAGCACGTGGCAATGATCCTGCCGGGGATCGCCGATTTCCTCACGGTCAGAAAGTACCTCAACGCCATCCTTCCCCCACTGGCCACCCAACGCGACAATCCCGCGCTGCAAATCACCATCGCCGAATTCCAGAAGACCGAGTACGCCGTCGGCGCCGGCAAGTCCATCCTGATTCTGGCGGCAATTACACTGGCCTTCCTCCTGCTGACGGCACTCATTCTGCGCCTGCGCGAATACACCCCCGCACGCGCCGCCGGAGCCTAGTACTTTGTCAGCCGTCGAATGGCGGGTGCTTCGTGGCTCCCCTTTCCAAGGGAAGTTCTTGCCCCCGAATAACTCCCCTTGGAAAGGGGAGCTACGAAAGCGGTTTGCGCTTGCATCGGCGGCTTTTCGCGGCATGCAAACCTGAACGGCTCACACCGGAGCGTGCGCATTCAATCCTGATCGGGTCTATCCTTCGGTTTCCCGCTCGAAGATCAGGTCGCAGAGAGCGGACAACCCGTATCCTGCAGTGGCCGGGGCGTAGGCCTGCACAAAACGCCAACCTTCCCGCGCGTAATCGTCAATAATCCGCTGATAATCCTTCGGAAAACTGCCGCCAAAGAAACTGCCCCGGACTTTCACTCTCGCATACGTGTACTCATACCGCTTACCCATGCTCTTCCCCTCGACGGCGCAAACACGATTACCCACACACTGGCACTATAGTACATCAATGATCGCGAGGAGTATAGCGCGGCGATTTCGCCGCACAGGAAGGATGCTGAGCCACCGCGGTCTCCGCCGGTTCAGGTTTGCATCCGCGGCTTCTTGCGGGATGCAAGCCTGAACGGCTCACCCCACACCCGGCGGATTCAAAGCTGAATTGCTCCAAAATCGAAAATCTGAAATCGAAAATCGAAAATACCACAGCCTCATACTTTTGCGATGGACGGACTACTAGACGCTCCGTTCGCGCTCACGCGGCGGATCGGTCATCTCGGCATAAGACTGGAGGGCAAAACGCAGGAAGTCCGGGCCTAGTTCGGGATAGGGGTTTGCCCCCAGGATGGACTCGGTATTGGTCACATCAAACGCGGGATCCGCGTGCAGCATGTACTGTACGAACGGCCCCGCCTGCCGGTGGAAGATCGCCTCGAGCGGAGTCATCTTCTCGCTCGCCAGTTGCGCGTCGAACCGCACCTCGTGGATATCGAGCGCCCCCATGGCCGCGCCGTGAAGCTCGCCCATCGTCGTCGCTTGTGAATGCGCCACGTGGAAAACCGTTCCATCCGGCTCGGCCTGCGCGCGCAGGCTGATCATGCTGTCGACCACCCAGTCCAGCGGCAGCAGGTTAAGCGTCGCGCCCGTCTCGGCCACAATCCGCACCGCCGACGCGGAACCGTTGCCGTGCCCGTTATTGCGCTTGGCAATCCGATGGGCCTGCAACAAGGCGCGCACCACTCCGTACACCGTCTTGCCGTCGGAACGTCCCGAATAGGACTCGCCGAAGATGATGCTCGGCCGGTACACCAGGTGCGGCAGCCCCGATTCGGCCACGAGCCGCTCCGCGAGGAACTTCGATTCTTCGTATACATTATTAAACGACGGCGGCACGGCCACTAGCTGCTCGTGTACAACTTCGGGCCACGTGCGGCGGCCGGCCACGTAGGCGCTGCTGACATGGTTGAAGCAATTCAGGCGCGGGCAGGCGGCCGCAAACGCCAGCATCGCCCGCGTGCCTTCGACGTTCACTTCCATGATTTGACGGCGCTGCGTTTCACGAAAGGACGTGACTGCGGCCAGGTGCCAAATCTCGTCGACGGACGCAACCGCGCGATCCCACTGCTCCGCCGTCATCCCCAGGCGCGGCAGGGTCACATCGCCCTCAACGCACTCGAGCCGCCCCGGAAAATCGGCGGCGGTAAACGGCAGGCGGTTGTCGTACGACGAGGTCCGATCGCCGCGACACAACACGGTGATCCGGGCGTCGCCACAGCGGAGCAGGTCGGCGACCATGCATTTGCCGAGAAAGCCCGTGGCGCCCGTAATGAAAATATGCCGGCCCAGGCGGCCTGGAGCCTGCAGCGAAAGCCGTTCCAGTGCCTCGTAACGATCCAGCAAGGAGCCTATGGCGCGCCCCGCTTCCTCGGCCGAGGCATCCGCGGAAATCACGCGATCGATATCGCCCACCCGCACGGCCGCCATGGCCGTCGCACGCATCCCGGGCGGCGCAATGACCGCACGGAGTGCCAAAGGATGCGTCTGGGAAATTTGGCGAAAGTACTGGAAAACCGCGAGGGGATCCCGCTCAAGCGAAAGCACAATCAGCGCGACAGGACCGGACTCCTCCCCAAGGTTCTCCAACGTCTCGATGACTTGCCCAAGGCCGGCGCAGTGGATGCGGCGGTAACGTGCATCGTCGCGGGCCCAATTGCCTCCCGACGCACACGCCACATTCGGTCCGTCGCCCTGCAATAGGACAACGGCCGGCTTGAGTTCAGCCCCTTGCCGCGGCATCCTGTTAACCCCGTTGTAGAAGAAATGTATGAATCGGCGCCAAGCCCGCAGCGGAGTCCCATGGCTACCGGAAGCGCTCTCTATAAGTACGCACGCCCCATGATCTACCATAGTCGGAGGCACATTTCAAACCCTCTTGCGGTGAATGCAATTTATTAGGGGTATACGGTTCTGTGCCGCGTTCTACTGACTATGCTAAGCCATCTGAAAATGCTATGATAAGAATTCACGGTAGTCCTTTCCCCGCTCGCGCTTAGAGACGCGCGGCCGTGTCGGCATACGGCGATTGCAACGGGGTCAGGGATACCGATGCTTATTTTTAAACAGACAAGGGCGGTGCAATCGCCGATACGTCGGCACTGAAGCATCACGCCACTTTCAGGTTCTGGCGACATCTAGTACAGAGGGGTAGTCCGTGGCTCGTATTGACGCAACGACTTTGTGGGAAAGCCTCCTTCTCAGATCTTCGGAAGATCCCGGCCTCACTGCATTTACATTTCTTCACGACGGCGAGAATATCGGCTCCACGTTCACCTTCGCCGAACTCGACCGCGCCGCCCGACGGCTCGCCGCCCGCCTTCAGGCCGAGGCGCCCGCGGGCGAACGTGTGGCCCTGTTGTACCCCTGCGGTCCCGACTTCCTGATTGCCTTCT
>JAVEWL010000130.1:0-10356 GCA_034004565.1 FCB group bacterium
CCACGAAGTGGAAAGAACACCATTGCATGAGAGCTCACCTGCAGAGGCTTTGGGAAAAGATGCGGGACAGCTATTGGCTGGTCCCGTCCCTGATGGCTGCGTCCGCCGCGCTGTTGTCGTGGTGGACCGTATGGCTGGACACGTATGTGAGTTCAGAGACCGTGGGCGGAATCTCGTGGATCTACATCACGGGAACCGAAGGCAGCCGGACACTCCTTTCGACTATTGCCGGCTCCATGATGACCGTCACGGGTGTGGTCTTTTCCATGACCACGGTCGCGTTGTCCCTGGCCTCGCAGCAGCTTGGACCTCGGATCCTGCGCAATTTCATGCAAGATAAGGGCAACCAGATCGTCTTGGGGACGTTCATTGCCACTTTTCTCTACTGCATCCTCGTGTTGCGAACGATCCACGAAACCGGCGAGGAGGTTTTTGTGCCCCGCCTTTCCCTGCTGTGCGCAGTGGGGCTGGCAATGGCAAGCCTGGGCGTGCTCATCTACTTCATCCACCATGTCGCGAAATCGATCCAGGCCCCCACGGTCATCCAATCCGTAGGGCGCAGCTTTCTCACCGCCATTGAGGAGCTTTACCCGGGGGACACTGGAAAAGCATCCCGGCCCCGACGGCCTGGAAAACCCGAGGAAGAGATTCCTTCGGATTTCGAGGGGCGATCCGTGGAAATGCTGGCCCGTAACGCGGGTTATCTTCAAGCGATTGATATCGTAGCCCTGGCGCGCCTGGCCGAAGAACAGGACCTTCTCTTGCGCCTGGAGGCGCGTCCGGGTCACTTCCTCTTTCAAAACCAACCCCTTGTTCGCGTCTATCCGGAAGACCGGTTAACCAAAGCCGTACGCAAGAAAATAGATTTCGTATTCGTCATCGGCGGCCATCGTACGCCGACGCAGGACATCGAGTTTACCCTCGATCAACTCGTGGAAGTGGCCGTTCGCGCCTTGTCCCCCGGCATCAATGACCCGTTTACCGCCCTGTCCTGCGTCGATTGGCTGGGGGCGGGGCTATCCGAGTTGGCGCAAAAAGAGCAGCCTGCCACCCATCACTATAACGAGGCCGGCCAACTGCGCATGATCACCTCTGTCGCGTCCTTCGAAGGCTTGGCTGACGCGGCACTGAACCAGCTCCGGCAGCACTCGCATCACGACGTCGCGGTCACGTGCCGCCTGCTTGAAATCATCGCCCGCATTGTAAATGCCTGCCCCGATGAAAACGTCCGAAACATCTTGACGCAACATGCCGCCGCAATCCATCGCAACAGCCTGGATTGGACCCACGAGACCGACAAGCTCGACGCCGATCGGCGTGTCCGGGCGGTGATGGACCGCCTATCGGAGGCGGACGACGCGGCTCCGCCGAGCAATGCCCTCAACACTGATTGACTTATGTTCCGCCACGCCGGAGGCGCATATGACGGATAAGTCCAGACAACTGGAACGCGAACGGAACCGCCTGTTGCTCCGCATCCAGCACGGCCTCGAGATGCCCATGATCGTGCTCGGCTTGGCGTGGCTGGTTCTGCTCATTCTCGACCTGACACGCGGCCTGAACATCTTCTTGCAGCGGCTGAGCGATGCGATCTGGATCGTGTTCATTCTGCATTTCGTCCTGGAATTTACCCTGGCCCCGCACAAGCTCCGGTACCTGCGAGGCAATTGGATAACGGCCATTGCGCTGGCCGTGCCGGCCCTGCGCGTGTTTCGCATCGCGCGCGCCGTGCGGCTGCTCCGTTTGGCCCGCACCGCTCGTGGGTTGCGCCTCATCCGCGTGCTCACGTCGCTCAACCGGAGCATGCGCGCGCTCGGCATGGCGATGGGCCGTCGCGGTTTCGGCTACGTCATGACGCTGACCCTCGCGGTGACGCTTGCCGGGGCGGCCGGCATGTTTGCCTTTGAACGCGACAACCCCGACGCCCCAGGGCTGACAACCTACGGCGCCGCGCTCTGGTGGACGGCCATGCTGATCACGACCATGGGTTCCGACTACTGGCCCCAATCGCCCGAGGGGCGCGTATTGTGCCTGCTGTTGTCCATCTACGCGCTGGGCGTCCTGGGCTATATCACCGCGACCCTGGCAAGCTTCTTTGTGGACCGCGACGCCGCCAGCAGCGAAACGGAAATCGTCAGCGAGAGGGACGTCGCGGCCCTGCGGAAGGATATTGCCGCACTGCGCACAGACCTGGCCGTCCTGGCACGGCGCATTCCACCCAATGACGGAGGAGAATAAGGCGCGGCGCGATCTCCGATGATCGGTTCGGCGGCGACCCCATCGTCCTCGCGCAGGCCCTCTCGGAATTAAGGCTCCCGCAAACGGTTTAAGGCGCAAGTGCGGTGGCGCGCCGGGTTTGAAGGGCGGAGACCCATATGGTACGGTGGCAAAGAGGGGGCCGCGCCAACGTCGAAAGAAATCGGATTCGACGCGAATTCGCGGCGCGTATACCGGTCAAGTACACAATTAATGCAGCTCAATTCGGCCACACCTTGCGTGGCGGGAGGGCAAGCGCGGCGGGACACAACGTAGGGAGTAGGTGGTGGATAATGGAACGAAACTGCTCGTAGTTTCACGAGAAGCCTCTTTGGCGAAGCGTCTGGCGAGTTTCCTGGCGGACACGGAGGTGCGAGTGGCCTGGGAACGCTCGGCGGCGTCGGCGCTCGAGCGTTTCGAGTCGCAGGACTTCGCGGTCATCGTGCTCGCCGGTGCGGTCCTGAAGGTCGAGGAGTTTTCCGTTTCGGACTTGCTGGAAACGCTCGAGGCGCGCTCGGCGGCCACGCGCGTCGTCGTACTCGTGGATGCTGAAGACATTTCCATCGCCATGTCGGCGTTGCGCGCGGGATCCTACGCCTACGGCCGCCTGCCCATCTCGGACGAAGAACTCCAGATGCTGGTGCGCACCGCGCTGGCCGCGTCCGCCCCGCCGCCGGCCGAGGACACCACGCCCAGAAGCCGGCCGCTCTCGCGTCTGGACGATCTGCTGGGCCGCTCGAGCGCCATGCAAACCCTCTACGCCGAGACGCGAAAAGCCGCTTCATCCGAGATCGCGGTCCTGTTGATAGGCGAAACGGGCACCGGAAAAGATTTGGTGGCGCAGGCCATCCACAAGCTCAGCGAGCGGCGCAAAGAGCCATATCTGCCCGTGCATTTGGGGGCCGTTCCTCCCGAGTTGGTCGCCAGCGAATTGTTCGGCCACGAGAAAGGCGCTTTTGCGGGTGCGCTCGAACGGCGCGAGGGCCTGTTCGAGCGGGCGAACTCCGGCACCGTGTTTCTCGATGAAATCAGCACCCTGGACGCGCGCACCCAGGTGAGTCTGCTTCGGCTCCTGGAGAAACACGAATTCACCCGCCTGGGCGGAATTGAACCGCTTACCACCGACGCGCGGTTGATCGCCGCCACCAACGAGGATCTGCGTCAGGCCATCGAGGCGGGGCGTTTTCGGGAAGATCTGTTCTACCGATTGGATGTCTTCCGAATTGTCATACCCCCCTTGCGCGAGCGTGCGGGCGACATCCCCTTGCTGGTCCGCGCTTTTGCAAATCGGTTCAGCGACGTGTACCAACGAAACGTCCTGGAAATCACGCCCGATTTTATCAAGCTGCTCGAGGCGTATCCCTGGCCCGGCAACGTGCGCGAACTGAAGAATGTGATTCAGCGCGCCGTACTGGTCTGCGAAGGTCCCGCGCTGAGGCCCGACCACCTTCCACCCCGATTCCGCAAGCAAAGTGACTCGATGCCCAAGATTACCTTTACCCTGGGCACGCCCCTGGACGACGTGGAACGGGAGATGGTCGTTGCGGCGCTGGCGCTTTCGGACAATAACCGCACGCGCGCCGCGGAACTTCTCGGCATCAGCCGGCGCGCCCTGTATAACAAATTCCGCAAGCATAACCTTCAGTAATCCCCGCCGCCGTGCGCGATCGGCACACCAAGCACGGCAGGCCGCCGGGTCTATCTAACCCTTTAGACTCTCCAACCTTAGACCGCACCCAGCCTGCGAGTTGTGCGCCATGGCTCGACTGCGTTGTACCGATCACGCACACACGGGCCATGCAGATTTGGGGCAATCGTACGCCTCTTTTTCCTCGATTCCGATTTGGAGCAGGTGATTCTACCGCCGTGCGAATTCTAATCACTTGACATGACTTCGTTTATGGCACTTCGCATCACATTCGGGCACGCTCCTTGCTCTCACGGAACCCAATGACACCTTCACTCGACCTGAAGCGACTATCGGCATGGATGACGGTGGTAGATGAACAAGCCACGAGTCAAAGGGATCCCGATGACGACAGTCACACACGGAAGAACGACATGAGTGACGGCTTGCTGCTCATCGTGGGGGACCGGATCGACGGGCATTTGCTGGAGGCTCTGCAAGGCGCCGGATACACGGCGGTTTTCATGAAGAGCATGGAGGATGCCCTGAGCCACGTACGCGACGGACGCTTTGTTGCCGTGGTGGTGGACTGCCGACCGATGTGCGAGGACGTGCTCGAATTTGCCCTGAACGTTCGCGACTTCCGCGGCACGATTCCCATGATGGTGATCGGAGCGCATGGGGAGAACGAAGCGGGGCTTTTGATGGGCGGCCAGCCCAATACAAGACTCCTGGGGACGCGCGTGACCTCGTGCGAACTCGTTGCGGCGATGAACGCGCTCTTGTCGCAACACCGCACGAGGCCGCCCGGCGAAGGAGCGATGGAGCAACTATAAGGAGGGAACCAGGATGAACTCATTCCAGAATCAATTCGGCAACGCGGCCCTGTGGAGGGCAAGTAAATTCGATCGACGCCAACCTCCCTATTCAGGAGGCAACGAGACGCGGACACTCCTCCGTGTGACGGCGGCGTGTGGCAACGCGAAAGTGGCGTCATGAATACGCACGCCGCCGTTCTTACTTGCGCCGCGCCGTGGGTTGAATTGCGGCCGCCCACGACGGAAGACGGTGCACGCATCTGGCGGCTGGTAAAGGAGTCGCCGCCGCTGGAACTCAATTCCTGCTACGCCTATGTCCTGCTGTGCCGCGACTTTCACGACACCTGCATCGTGGCCGAAGCGGACAACGGCCTGGCCGGGTTCGTATGCGGATACCGCCGGCCCGCCTCGCCGGACACCGTCTTCGTGTGGCAGGTGGCCGTGGGGCCGTGCGGACGCAAGCGTGGGCTGGGCGTGACGATGCTGGTCGCACTGCTGGCGGGCGAGGCCAACCGTGATCTGCGCTATCTGGAAGCGACGGTGACGCCGTCGAACGAGGCGTCGCAACGGCTGTTCCGGAAACTGGCGCGCGAACTTCAAACCGGGTGCGAAGAGACGCCGGGCATCGCCGCGCACTGTTTCGGCGACGGACAGCACGAGGAAGAGGTCCTGTTTCGCGTGGGACCCACCAACCCCGCAATTCTGTCGGAAGCGCGGCTCAGGCTGCTCAAGACAAGGAGTGAATACAGTGATATCGATCTCATCCAACAAACCCGTCAATAAGACCGATAAGGCCATGAATACATTTGAACGCCTCGAGAGCCGCGTCCGGGGGTATTGCAGGTCCTTTCCGACCGTGTTTACCCGTGGGGAAGGCAGTGTGCTCTACGACGAGAGCGGCGAGCGGTATCTTGATTTTCTGAGCGGCGCGGGCAGTTTGAACTACGGACACAACGACCCCGCCTTGCGCCAGTCCCTGCTCGATTACGTCGAGGGAAACGGAATTTTGCACGGGCTCGACATGGCCACGGAGGCCAAGCGCGAGTTCCTCGAAACCTTTGAGCGCATTATTCTGAAACCGCGCGGAATGCACTACAAGGTCCAGTTCACCGGCCCGACGGGAACCAATGCGGTGGAAGCGGCGCTGAAACTGGCCCGCAGGGTTACCGGGCGCACGAACATCGTCTCGTTCACAAACGCGTTCCACGGCGTGACCCTCGGTTCGCTCGCCGTGACCGGAAATGTGCACTACAGGCACGCCGCGGGAGTTCCCCTGGGCAACGCGACCTTCATGCCCTACGACGGGTACCTCGGCCCGCACGTGTCCACGATCGATTACCTCGAGCAGTGCCTGAACGATCGCAGCAGCGGCCTCGAAATGCCGGCCGCCGTCATCGTCGAAACCGTCCAGGGCGAGGGCGGGCTCCACACGGCCGGCGTCGCCTGGCTCAAGCACCTCCAACGTCTCTGTACGGACCAGGGCGTCCTGCTGATCGTGGACGATATCCAGGCGGGCTGTGGTCGCACCGGCACCTTCTTCAGCTTTGAAAGCGCGGGCATTCGACCCGATTTCGTGACCCTCTCCAAGTCCCTGAGCGGATACGGCCTGCCGATGTCGGTGCTGCTCATGAAGCCCGAGTACGACGCTTGGGAACCGGGCGAGCACAACGGCACCTTCCGGGGCAACAACCTCGCCTTTGTCACCGCCACCGCCGC
The DNA here is from genome assembly GCA_034004565.1 of FCB group bacterium. Lineage (GTDB taxonomy): Bacteria > Hydrogenedentota > Hydrogenedentia > Hydrogenedentales > SLHB01 > JAVEWL01. Next base: position 6,418 of record JAVEWL010000130.1, read on the forward strand.
GCTTCGGCACTACTGGTCCTCGAACGATTTCCAGCTCGACATCAAGCACAAGGCCGCGCTGCTCCGTGGGCGGCTGCTTTCGATGGCCGGCCCCCCGGCGGGCGCGGGATTGCGCGGACGCGGCCTCATCCAGGGCCTGGTCTGCGAACCGGCCTCGGCCGCGGCGGAAATCTGCCGGGCCTCGTTCGAGCGTGGCCTCATCATCGAGACCTCGGGCGCCGAAAGCGAAGTCGTCAAATGCCTGCCTCCTCTGAACATTCCCGACGGCGAACTGTGGGCGGGCCTCGACCTGCTCGAATCCGCCGTCAAGGAGATCCGGGGGCGCAGCCGCGAGACGTTGGTACAAGCCGTGGGAGCCGAGAAATGATCGTTCGCCACATTCAGGATCTCGAACAGACGGAACGCGACGTGCGCGCCGCCACCTGGACCAGCGTGCGCCTCCTCCTGCGCCAGGACGGTATGGGCTTTTCGCTACACGATACCGTTATACACGCCGGCACCGAGACGCGCATCTGGTACAAGCACCACCAGGAGGCGGTCTACTGCATCGAAGGCGAGGGGGAGATTGAAGTCCTGCCGGACGGACCGGCCTACCGGATCGTGCCCGGAATGATGTACGCGCTGGACGGTCACGAAATGCACCTGCTGCGGGCGATATCGGACCTGCGCCTGATATGCGTATTCAATCCGCCCTGCACGGGGCGCGAGACCCACGACGATGAAGGGACCTATCCCCTCCTCGAGGATGCGCTTCACGACGAGTCCCTCGCCTGCACGGCCGACGCCACAGGAGGCAACGCATGCAAACCATGAAAGACATGTACGAATCCCGCACCAGGGAGCTCCCGCGTCTGTCGGAACGGATGGAGCCCGTCCTCTACGGCGGCCCGGAGGCCCCGGGACCGCTCACGGGCGAGCAGTTGCAGCAGTACGACCAGAATGGTTTTCTCTTGTTTCCCCGGTTTTTCGACGCGGAGATGGTTGGACGTTTGCAGGAGGAATTGGAACGCCTGCGCGGGTTGGCGGCCATCCGCCGTTCGCCCGTGGCAATCCTCGAGCCCAAGAGCAGAGAGATCCGCTCCATCTTCGCGGTGCACCGGCTTAGCAAGGTCTACGGGGCGCTCGCGGGCTACCCCCGGCTGATGGATATGGCCGAGCAGATCCTCGCCAGCGCCGTCTACATCCATCAGTCGCGCGTGAACCTGAAACCCGGCTTCGACGGAAAGGAGTTCTATTGGCATTCGGATTTCGAGACGTGGCACGTCGAGGACGGGATGCCGCAAATGCGCGCCCTGAGTTGCATTGTCGCGCTCACGGAGAACCGAGAGACCAACGGCGCCCTCATGGTGATCCCCGGCTCGCACAAGAAGTACGTCGCCTGTGTGGGCAAGGCGCCTGAGAACCATTTCAAGACTTCGCTTCAACAGCAGGTTTTCGGCGTGCCCGACACCGGGTCCATCGCCGCGTTGGCCGACGCGGGCGGCATCGCGAGCTTCACGGGGCCGCCGGGAACCGTGGCGCTCTTCGATTGCAACCTGTTGCACGGGTCGAACAGCAACATCACGCCGCTCCCCCGGTCGAACGTCTTCTTCGTGTACAACAGCGTGAAGAACGTCCTGATGGACCCCTTTGGCGGCGCGCCGCCGCGGCCCGACTACCTTGCCAGCCGCAAATTCGTGCCGTTGCGCTCAAATGGTTTGAACAGGTGACCGCATTCACGCGACGAAAAGGAGTCTATCGCCACATGCGCCGCCGATACGTGCAAACCGGACTCGCCCTGTTACTGGCGGCGCTTCTGGCCGCGCTGCTGGCCTCCTGCGACGGAGGCCGCGCGGTCGACCCCGGGAAAAGCCTCCTCGAGCACATCCAAAGCGCGGGAGCGGTCCGCGTCGGCTATGCCAACGAAGCGCCCTATGCCTATCTCGACACCAAAACCGGGCGGCTGACGGGCGAGGCGCCGGAAATCGCGCGCGCGGTCTTCAAGCGGATGGGTGTAAACGAGGTTGAAGGCGTGTTGACCGAGTTCGGCTCGCTGATCCCCGGCCTCAAGGCGAGCCGTTTCGACATCATCGCGGCGGGCATGTACATCACGCCCGCGCGCTGCCAGCAGGTCGCCTTCTCGAATCCAACCTACCGCATAGGCGAAGCCTTTGTCGTAAAGGCCGGGAACCCGCTGGGGCTTCACGGGTACGAAGAGGTCGCCGCCAACCCCAAGGCCCGCCTCGGCGTCGTGGCGGGCACGGTCGAGCGGGGCTACGCGCGCGGCATGGGCGTCCCCGACGCCCAGGTCATAGTTTTCCCCGACGCCCCTAGCGCCCTGGCCGGCGTCGAAGCGGGGCGCGTGGACGCCTACGCCGGCACGAGCCTGACCGTGCAGGACCTGCTGCGTAAAGCGGGTACGCCCGGCCTCGAAAAGGCCGAGCCTTTCCGCGATCCCGTGGTCGACGGCAAGCCGCTGGCGGGCTACGGCGCCTTCGCCTTTCGAAAGGAAAATGCCGCCTTGCTCGAGGAGTTCAACCGGCATCTCGCCGAATTCATCGGCTCCCCGGAACACCTGGCCCTGGTACGCCCCTTCGGTTTTACCGAGGCGCAACTGCCCAACGGCGTGACCGCGGCGGAGTTGTGCGCGCAATGAGGTTCATCCTGGATATCCTGCCGCCACTGCTCCAGGGGCTGGTGGTCACGGTTGAACTGACGTTGGCGGCGGCGGTACTGGGCGTGGTGGTGGCCTTCGTGGTGGGACTCGCGCGTCTTTCGCGCTTTTCATTCGTTCGCTACATTGCTTTGGCCTTTATCGAGGTGTTCCGGGGAACCTCCGCATTGGTGCAACTTTTCTGGCTGTATTTCGCGCTGCCCCTGTTCGGCTTCGACATCAGCGCCATGACGGCCGGCATCATCGGGCTTGGACTGAACACCGGGGCCTATGGGGCGGTGGTCGTGCGCGGCGCCGTTCAAGCCGTGCCCCGCGCGCAGGTCGAAGCGGCCATCGCGCTCAACCTGAGCGGACGACGGCGCATGTGGCACGTCGTTCTGCCCCAGGCCGCCTTGGCCATGCTGCCGCCCTGGGGAAACCTGTTCATCGAACTGCTTAAGAACACGGCCCTCGTCTCTTTGATTACCATCTCCGAATTGACGTTCCAGGGCCAGCTTCTGCGTTCGGAAACCCTGCGGACCCCTCAGATCTTCGGCACCGTGCTGGTACTTTATTTCCTTCTGGCGCTCGTCATCACGAAAGCGATGCGCCTCGCGGAACGCAAACTCGCCTTCGGCCTGGACCGGGGAGGACTCCATTGAAATTCGATTGGGCATACGCCATCGAGGTGCTGCCTCAGCTCATGCCCGCGCTGTGGGTCACCGTAAAAGCCACCGTATGCGGCACGCTGCTGGCCGTGACGCTCGGCTTGTTGTGGGCGGTGCTGCGCCGCTCGCATTTCCTGGCGGTGGCCCGGCCCGTTTCGTTTGCGGTCGAGTTCATCCGCAGCACGCCGCTCATCGTCCAGATCTACTTCCTGTTTTACGTGTTCCCCGCCTACGGACTCACCCTTGGCGCATTCACGACCGGGGTGCTGGCCCTGGGCCTCCACTACAGCGCCTACATGGCCGAAGTCTATCGCGCGGGAATCGAGGGGGTGCCCAAGGGCCAGTGGGAAGCCGCCACGGCCCTCAACCTGACGCGCTACCAGCGGTACCGGCTCGTCGTGCTGCCGCAGGCCATTCCGCCCGTGGTGCCCGCACTCGGCAATTATCTCGTGGCCATGTTCAAGGACACGCCGCAGCTTTCCGCGATCACGGTGCTCGAAATGCTCCAGACCGCAAAGATCATCGGTTCCGAGACCTTCCGCTACCTGGAACCCCTTACTTTGGTGGGCGCTCTGTTTCTGGTTTTGAGTCTGTGCGCTTCCGCGGGTGTACGTAAGCTCGAAGCAATCCTCCGGCTTA
>JAVEWL010000131.1:0-10355 GCA_034004565.1 FCB group bacterium
GCCTTCCACGCCGCCGGCAAGACCGTCAGCGTCTGGACCGTCGACGACGAAGCCGGCATGCGCCGCCTCGCCGAATGGGGCGTCGACAACATCATCACCAACAAACCTGACCTCTGCCGCAAGACCCTCGAGGAAATGACTCCCTAATCAACCCATGCTTCTATGGGTCTTATGGGTCATATAGGCCGAATAGGTTTCCCGTAAGACCCATAGGACCCATTTCCTCCTACTCCTCCTCGTCCCCAGGCAACCTGTTGCGCGAAAGCTTGCGCTCGATACGCGCCAGGCGATGCCGGAAGTCCGCAACCCCAATATCCGCGAACCCCAACTCCCGGCCCACCGTCTCCCGCAGCTCCAGGATCGCGATGGTCTCCGCGCAGATCCGCTTCGCCTCGCCAAGGTTGCGCGTCCGGTGCTCGTGCAGCTTCGCGAGCTCCAACCGCGCCTGCAAGTCCTTGGGAAACTCCATAAGCATCCGGTCGCACGTTTCCCGCATGCGCTCGAAATCCTCGAGCCGCTTGTAGGCGTCCGACAGCAGCCCGTAGGTCTCGCGGCGCACGAATTCGTCCTCGACCGATTCGAGCAGCCGTTTCGCATGGCTGACCACATCCAGGAAACGCTTTTGCCGGTGGTGCAGCCGCACCAGCGAATAGCGATCCTCGAGGTGCTCGAAGCCCTCGCCCTCGGGCGACTCCAGGCAGCGCGACAGCCACGCCGTCAATCCCACCAGCGAGAGAATGTCGTAGCAGTGGTGCGTGAACACGCACTCGATGGGCCGCGCGTCCCGCGTCCGCAAATAGTCAAACCACAACTGCGGCACCTCGGCGCTGCGGACATCGCCGTGCCGCTTAAGCCCCAGCACCGAGCGCTCGATATTGCCGAGGCTGCAATCCTTCAGCCGCACCTTCCAGAACCGGCGCGACGCATGCAACAAATCGAAGTGGGGGATACCGTCCAGCCGGAACGGCTGCCTGTTCGTGATGAAACGCGTTCGCAGCAGCGGCACGTCGAACGATTTCCCGTTGTACGTGACCACCGATTCAAAGCGCCCCAGCAGCGGCGCGAGGTACTCGAGCATCGGTTCCTCGTCGTCGTAGTCCCGCATGAAGCACTGCTCGACCCGGAACCCATCCTCATCGAAATACCCGATGCCAATCAGGAACGCGACGACCCCCGTGCCGCCCGCCAGCCCCGCCGTTTCGATATCCACGAAGGCCGCACGCCGCGGATCGAACTCCGCCAGTTCATCGTCGCACGCCGAAAGCGCCACGTGTCCCGAATTCGTCTCGAGCACCGACCCCAGCGTAATCGACCCGTGCTCGTGGTCCAGCGGATACTCGCGCCGCACCCGGTAAAACCCCGCCCCGGCCTCGCCCACCAGCTCGCCCGGCACGATAATCTTATCCACCTCGAACGCGCCCGATTCCCGCTTCGCGCGCACCTCGTCCATGCGCGCCTGCCAGTCGGAACCGGTCATGACCCCTTTGTTCGCAAGAAGCGCCCGAAGCTTGTCCTTGATGTCTTCTGCCATGCCTTCTATTGTACCTCAGGTGAATTCTGAATGAAGACCACCACGATCTCATGCGGTTTCTTCATGCAGAATTGCTATAATGGGTCATGGGTGAAAAATACATCGTACAGAATCGCCGGGCACGGCATGATTATTTCGTCATCGAATCGCACGAAGCGGGCATCGAGTTGCGCGGCACCGAAGTGAAGTCCATGCGCGAAGGCCTCATGCAGCTCAAGGATAGCTACGTCGACATCGACAAGGGACAAATGCACCTCGTCGGCGCGCACATCAGCCCCTACGAGAAGGGCAACATCTACAACCACGACCCCGAGCGCCCGCGCCGCCTCCTGATGCACAAACGCGAGATCCTCAAACTCGGCACCCAGGTCGCCGAAAAGGGACTCACCGTCATCCCCCTCGCGGTCTACTTCAAGAAGGGCATCGCCAAGGTCGAGATAGGCCTCTGCAAAGGCAAGAACACCGTCGACCGCCGCCAGACCCTCCACGAACGCGAAGCCAAACGCGAAATCGACCGCGCCATGAAAGACCTCCGCCACCAGTAGGTTTTTCACCCAAAGCCTATGAACCAGATGGACGATATGGACCTGATGGACCAAAACGGGAAGGGTCTTTCATACCTCCCATACTTCCCATTACTCCCGTAGCTCCCATTCTTGAGCACACAAAAAAGACGCGGGGCGCTTTTGATGAGCGCCCCGCGTTTCACAATAAGCTAATCTTCAGCCAACCTTCTCAGGTTGCTGCGATGCTGCGGCCAGGGTCTCCACCGGCGCGGATTCGTCCGTCTTCAGCGGCGCGAGTTCCTTGTAGATGCCCTCGGTCATCCAGTCGTACTGGCCATCCATCACCGCCAACCCGACCTTCTCCGACAGGCGGTTATAGTTGCGCTTCGCGTTGCGGAAGTTGTGCTTGATGCGGTCGCGCGCCTGCATGCAGAACAGGTCAACCAAGTCCTGCAAGGCCGGATCGCCCTGCCGCTGGCTCAGCAGATACTCGGCGTACGACAACGCCGATGCCATCGCGAACAAATCCGTGCCGATGTCCACGTAGTTCGCCATGACCAACTGCTCTTTCTCGAGCTTCTGCTGGTACTTCGCCATCGTGTGGAACAGCGACCGCGCGAGTTTCCGGGCAGTCTTGCTGATAAAGCGCAGGTGGTCCTGGTTCGCCGGCGAGATGTGCCGCACGTTGTACGATTGCGAGCTCGGGATCCACTGCTTCGGATACCAGGGCACGTAGAACTTCATCGCGTTCTTCAGCAGCGGCCACTTCGCGCCAAGCCCGCCCTTCGCCATCATGATCGGCATGATGCGGCTGACGTGCGTGTCCATCGCCTCGCGCGCGATGAAGAGCTGCATGATCTGGCTCGTGCCTTCGATGATGCGCGAGATGCGGGCGTCGCGCATCATCCGCTCGGTGGGGATAGGCACTTCGCCGCGCGCCCGCAATGAGTCCGCGGTTTCATACCCGCGCCCGCCGCGCACCTGGAGGAACTCGTCCACCACTTTCCAGCCGACCTCGGTGCAGAAATACTTCGCCATGGCCGCTTCGAGCCGGATATCGGCCTTGCCGCGATCCACGAACGCGCACGACAGCAACTGCATCGCTTCCATAGCGAAGGTGTTCGCCGCGATGTCCGCGTTCATGTTCGCCACGGCCTGGTGCTTGCCGATCGGCGCGCCCCACTGCACGCGCTCGTTCGACCATGCCTTCGTAAAGTGCACGCAGCTCTTGCCGCCGCCCGCCGACACGCCCGGCATCGTGAGACGGCCCGTGTTTAGCGTCGTCAACGCGATCTTGAGCCCGTCTCCCGGCTTTCCGATGATGTTCTCCGTCGGCACTTTCACGTTGGTGAAGCGCAGCAGCCCGTTGCTGATCGCGCGGATGCCCATGAACTGGCAGGTGTGCGCGACCTCGAACCCCGGCGAATCCGCCTCGACGATGAAGGCCGTGATCTGCGGCTTCTCTTTGCCGTTGACGATCTTTGGCGGCGTCTTCGCCATCACAATCAAAATATCCGCCACCGGCCCGTTCGTGCACCACAGCTTCTCGCCGTTCAAAATGTAGTGCGAGCCGTCCTCGGAAGGCGTCGCGATCGTCCCCATCTTGGCCGGATCCGAACCCACATTCGGTTCCGTCAGCGCGAACGCCGAGATCGCCCCCTTGGCAAATTTCGGCAGGTACTTCTTCTTCTGTTCCTCGGTGCCGAACATCTTCAGCGGTTGCGGGACGCCGATGCTCTGGTGTGCCGACACCCACACCGCCGTCGACTGGCAATAGCTGCCGATGTACGCCACCACGCGATTGTAATTCGTCTGCGAGAGCCCCACCCCGCCGTACTCTTTTGGGATCTTCAGCCCGAAGCAGCCCGCCTCGGCCAAGGCCTGCACGGCCGATTTCGGCAGTTCGCCGTCCCGGTCAACCTTGTCCGCGTCGATGCTCCGCTCGAGTACCGGCTTGAGCATCGCCATGAACTCGTCCCCGATGCGCTTGTCCTCGGGGCTCTGCTCCAACCAGGGGTGGATGAGATCCCAGCGAAAGCTCCCGCGAAACAGTTCGGCCACGAAGCTCGGGAATTGCCATTCCTTCTCCCGCGAATCTTCCGCCAGGTCTAACGCCTTTTGTTTTTCTTGATTGTCGGTGATTTTCATGGCATACCACGACCTTTCTTGAAATAGATCGACCGAAACAGAACGAAACCTTCTCCACCGGAACTTCATTCTAGAGCAGGGTAGTTACCCAGTCAAAAAAACCAGCGCATTCCGGGGAATAATCCCGCCTGCGGAAGAATGTTGCGAAAAGCTCGCATTTCGCGCCAATCGAAAATGTCTTTTTCTTATAACGATGCGTTAAGATCGCTTCCTTTCTTTGCTTGCGTTACGGGCGGGTTATTCATGGATACAGTAGTCGTTGTTGTCTTTGCTTTCGTGTATTTCGGAATGGTGCTGGGGCGCATTCCCGGACTCGCGCTCGATCGCACCGGCATCGCCATGGTTGGCGCCATCGGGTTATTGGTCACCGGCCGCGTCACCACCGGCGAAGCCTGGCGCGCCATCGATGTGTCCACCATCCTGCTCCTCCTTGGACTCATGCTGCTGTCCGCCCAGTTTCGGCTCGGCGGATTCTACGCGCGCATCACGCGCCGCCTCGCCGCGGCCGACGTTTCGCCGCCGACCCTGCTCGCCCTGCTCACCGCCGTCGTGGGCGTGCTCTCGGCCCTCCTCGCCAACGACATCGTGTGCCTCGCCGTCACGCCCGTGCTCGTCGAAGGCTGCACGCGCCGCCGCCTGAACCCCGTGCCCTTCCTGCTCGCGCTGGCCTGCGCATCGAATGTCGGCTCGGCCGCCACGCTCATCGGCAACCCGCAGAACATGCTCATCGGCCAGCAACTCGACCTGTCGTTCGCGGGCTACCTGCTGGACGCACTCGTGCCGTCCGTGCTCGGACTCGTGGCCGTGTGGTGGATCATCAATCGGCAGTTCCGAGGACAGTGGGAGGGAAGCTATCCCGTGCCCGAGGTGGATGCGCCGCCCTTCAACGCCTGGCAGACCGGCAAAGGCCTGGCCTTGCTCGCGGTCCTCATGCTCCTGTTTCTCTTCGCCCCCTGGCCCCGCGACGTCATGGCCCTTGCCGCGGGCGGACTCCTCCTCGCGAGCCGTCGCACGCAGTCCGGCGCGATCCTCGGCCTCGTCGACTGGCACTTGCTCGTCCTCTTCGCCGGCCTTTTCGTCGTCAACCACGCCGTCGCCGGCACCGGCCTCCTCACCGACACCCTCGCCTGGGCCAACGCCGCTCACATTCCCGTCCAGCAACCCGCCTGGCTCTTCGCCATCACCGTCGTCCTCTCCAACCTCGTCTCCAACGTTCCCGCCGTCATGCTCCTCCTGCCCGCCGCCACGCACCCCATGGCCGGACCCGTCCTCGCCCTCGCCAGCACCCTCGCCGGCAACCTCTTCATCGTCGGCAGCATCGCCAACATCATCGTCGTCGACCAGGCCGCCCGCCTCGGCGTCCCCATCACCTGGAAACGCCACGCCGCCGTCGGCATCCCCGTGACTTTCCTCACCCTCGCCCTCGCCGCCGGTTGGCTGTACTTGAGAAGCTGAGAACGAGGAACGAAGAACGAGGAACGAAGAACGAGGAAAGAAAGAGCAAACACTGCCGACCCCCGTTCTTGCTCTTTCTTTCCTCGTTCTTCGTTCCTCGTTCTTCGTTCCTATCTTCGTCTTGTGCTAAGATGACTCGCAACACCTGTGCGGCATCGCTACCCCCGCCGCACACCAACCACCAGAGCTTCACGCTCCCCATCTCCAGCGGTATCCCCCCAGAGAACCACGGCCACATCGGCTGAACCAAAGGAGGACCATCATGAAACGCAGCACAACGGTTGCCTGCGGCATTGCGGCGGCGCTATTGCTCACCACCGTCCTGTCCTTTGCCCAGGCGGCAAAGAAACAGGCAGAGCGGCAAGGCAATCCGCCCCAGCATCCACCGACGAGTTTCTCGCCCGTCGTCGAACCTCCCTTCGACGAAGTCTTCGCCAAGATGACGCAGCAGAAAGCCGAAATCATGCAGCGCCAAATGGATCTGCTAGAACAGCGCTACGACCTCAGCGATCAGCCTATTTCCGGCGTGACGATGTCCAAGGGCAAACCCATACAGGGCGGGGTGCGCGCGAAGTTGCCCTCCGGCGTCACCTGGGACCAGCTCGGCCAGATGACCCCCGAAGACATTCGCGCACAAAAGCTCTTTCCCCTCGGCTTCCTGCCGCTGCCCCACGCCAACCATCCCGAAGGCGGCATGGTCTTCCCTGCCTTCCACATCAAGGAAAACCTGGCGCAGACCAAGCGCGACCTTACGCGTTTCGACCTGGACTTCGACATCCCCGAGCTCTTCCTGCCCGAATTCCCGCCGCCCATGTACCTGACCACGCGTCCGGACCTCGGCGATGTCTCTCAGGGGCAGTTCGTGACGCAGCAGAACTTCTACGAATTGTTCAACGGGATCCTGAATCCGAAACAGCTCGACGGCTTGCGCCTGCTGGTCACGCCCTTTGCGCAACAGCAGTTCAACCTTACCGCCGACCGGCGCTCCGAAAAACCGAGCGAAGGCGTGACCTGTTTCGACTGCCACGTCAACGGACACACCAACGGCACCTTCCACCTCGTGGGCGACATCCGGCCGCAGGAGTTCCGGCACCGCATCGAGACGCCCACCCTGCGCGGCGTCAACCAGCAGCGCCTCTTCGGCTCGCAACGTGCCCTGCGCACCGTCGAGGACTTCACCGAATTCGAGCAGCGGGCCGCTTATTTTGACGGCGATCCCGTCATCGCGCAGAAGAAGGGCGTGAACATCCTCGATCGCGGAAGCCAAGTCCATGCCATGGCCGAGTTTGAGGAATTGCTCGACTTCCCGCCCGCGCCCAAGCTCAACGTCTTTTCCAAGCTCGACCCCGCGAAGGCGACCGAGCAGGAATTGCGCGGCCAAGAGTTATTCTTCGGCAAGGCCACCTGCGCCCAGTGCCACCCCGAGCCTATCTACAGCGACAATTTCATGCACGACCTCAAGACCGAGCGCTTCTTTGAGCCCCAGATGATAAACGGTCGCATGGCCAACCAGGACGGGCCCATCAAGACCTTCCCGCTGCGCGGCATCAAGGATTCGCCGCCCTATCTGCACGACGGCCGCCTGCTCACCCTTGCCGACACGGTCGAGTTCTTCAACCTCGTCCTCGGCACCAAGCTCAACCAGCAGGAGAAGGACGACCTCGTCGCGTTCATGCTGACGCTGTAACGCCAAGCCCGGCTGCAATCACATTTGTGGCACCCCCAAGTCCTTCTTCAGCAGGACTTGGGGGTGTTCAAAGAACCTTTCCTAACCCGGCCGTTACCCGGTAGAATTAGGCGGCAACTCCAAAACACTCAGGTGGTGACCATGACGACGAACAATCCACACTCCGGAGCCGTGTCCCTGAAACTTCTGCTCATCGCGGGCGGACTGTTGTTTGTCGTCGCGATGGTGGCCTTAGGATTGATGAACCGCTCCGAACCCGAACCGGCGCCCACACCGCCCGTCGCCGCGCCCCAGCCCGAGCCTGAACCCGACAGGATGCCCGCCGCCACACGTCCCGCCGTCGCCCAGACGCCGCAGACGCCGTCGCCCGAGGCCGCCGCTCACCGGGAGGACGTTTTCCTCGAGATGCTTCAGCAATATCAGGAGCATGTCGCGGCGCTCGACGACCAGGCCAATATCTACCGCAACTCTATGCCCGTTTTCACGAACTTCAAGGAAGCCTTCCGTGCGCACGTCCTCCCGTTTATGCTCAGGGGCGAAACGGCGCGTCAGGACCTGGCAAAGATGCAGCCCGAAGGCTTCAATGAACAGCAGCAGGAAGTGTGGCAGGCCGAACAGGCCCCCTACGCGCACGCCACACTTGCGCCCTACCTGGCCGATATCGGCGCCGAGGTCTACGAATTCGCCATGTCCGCCAAGACCCCCGTCCCCGTCGCGAACGCGGAGAACCTCGGGCAGTGGGTGTCCTCGCTCCAGCAGGTGGCGGGTATCGAAGGCGACGACTGGCGGAGAAACCCGTTCGAGCCGGGCACCATTGACCATACGCGCTTCGAAGCCTATCTCGGCGAGTCGGCCGGCCTATTCGCGGCCGCCATGGCGCAGGTTCTGCTGCCCGTCCCCCCCGAACTCGAAGCGCAACAAGAAGAACTCGAAGCCGAACGCCAAGCCCTGATCGACGCCGCCCCGCCCGACCAGACCGCAGGCCTTCCCGAGGAATACGTCGAGCCTTTCACGCGCGAAATGGCCGCCGCCTTCGGCCAATTCACCAACATCCAACAACCTGCCCCCGAGCCCGAACTCGAGCCCGAACCCGACGAATTCTAAACACTTTAGCCAGATGCCGTAGCTCGGCATTGGAAATTGCCGCCCCGAACGCGTTTGGACCGTTCAACGGCATTCTCCTCCGTGCTCCCCCTGGACCGCTTTGCATTTCCATCCGCGTCTTCGGGATGAGCCGTTTTGCGCTTGAATCCGCGAAAAAGCGTGCGGATTCATTTGCAAACCGGCGTAGCCCGCTTCAGCGGGCTTTTGTCCTTTGCACCCTGCTTCAGCAGGGGTGGCAGGCAGACGATCCCACCATTTCCCAATAGCCGGCTTCAGCCGGGCTTTTCGATCCTGCTTTAGCTGAAGCAAGGTCCGAGAAGTCCGGCTAAAGCCGGCTATGAAGTTGGCGCTGGTTTTCATGTCTCTACACCCCTGCTGAAGCAGGGTGCAAAGGACAAAAGCCCGCTGAAGCGGGCTGGGGGCCTTCCCAACAACGTTGAGTTACGGCATTCGGCTGAAGTGCTACAGAATTCTAAACAGAAACGGCTTGTCCATCTCGTCCATCAAGTCCATCTCGTCCATCGAAAAGGCGTCATAGCCTCCACCAGGGCCGTGCCACCGCCCCGTACCGCGCCACCCAAGGCGCCATCTCCCGCCGAAACGCCTCGAAATTCCCGGCCTCCGCCGCGCGTCGAAACGCCATACCGCTCTTCATGCCAAGCAAAGACCGCAACAAATGCTTCCGCCGCTCCCGCCGGCCAAGCGCCCTCGCATCGCTGCGAACTCGCTTCGGCGGATGCCAGCGTCCCGCGCGCTCCGCCCGGTATAAGCGCCACGCCAGCGCGGAGCGCCGGTTGAACAAGCCTCCCCCCTGCGAACGTACCGCCTCCTTCTCCGTCAGGGCCGTGGTCGCAAGCGCTCCCGTGCGCACCCCTTCGTTAATCAGCCGTTCCATTCCCTCGCCGCGCAGCACCAGAAGATTCGTCCCCAACCCATCCCTCGCATAACGCCGCAACCACGCATCGCCAATCGAGAGGTCCGCCGTCTCCGCAAACACGTCGTCACAAAAGTCGCACGCGCCATACGAAAAGAAATTCAAGCCCCAGTCCGCCCCAAGAAGCCCGCGCACCGGTGCAACCGCGCCATTCGCCTCGAACCCATAGTCATCGGCCCTGCGGCCGTCGAGCTTCACGCGAAAGTCCAGACGCCGCAACGCACCGGGCACGACCCCGCATTGCCAGGCAAGGCATTCGGCGTACGCGGCCGACTTGAGCCCCCCGCACACCAGCCCGATGCAGCACACGACGCGCTCCGCCAGCACCGCATCCTCCCGCATGAGAAGCCGCACGGCCTTGATGAAGCAGGGGAGACCCGCCACCGCATAACGCCCCGGTGTCTCGGCAACGGTTCGCAGCACCTCCGACATTTCGACCGGGTAATAATGCGACTTCGCCCCCGCGCGCAGTTCTTCAACCGAACGCGAAACGGCATACGCGAAAAGGCGCTTATCCTCCGCCGTCGCCTCGCGCGGCCGCACGTGCAAGACCCCATCCACCTCGCCAGATTCCAGTAGCCGCGAAAGGACCCATGTCGCCACGCCCCCCGAACTGCCCCGAGCGCGGCCCTCCGGATCCCTCACATGCGCCGCATACAGGCTCCGGTAGCGCCCAATCTCCCCACAACGTTCCGGTGTCGCGCCGAGGAACTCTTCGGCAAGCGCATCCTCGTCCAGCGCCTCCGCAGAAAACGGACAAACCCGAGCGGGGGCGCGCTCACCACCGTCGTGGTTCTTCACCGCCTGCAAGCGCCCGAAGGCGTCCAGGTTCATCCGAATCCCGTTCCCGGCAACATACGCGCACGCGCCGCAACCCACACAGTACCCGCCCGAAACGACCGTATCGAAAAGTGAGCCCGCCGTGGGCATTCCAAAGAGCGCGCGGACGGCCCGCCCCGCCGCCCACACCCTGGACTCCAATTCCTCACG
>JAVEWL010000132.1:0-10290 GCA_034004565.1 FCB group bacterium
CCACCCGCTTCTCGCGATCGCGTCGCGCCTTAAGCACCCCCAAACAAGTTTGGAGGTGGCATATCCCTTGGGGACTGTTTGTGGCTGTTCCGTCCGTAAAAATGCTTCGTCGAGGTCTGCGACATCTCCTCGCAATGACGCAGGAAAAACAATACTTCTCCCACTAATAAAACTCAATCCCGAACAGCTTCGCCTGGCGCAACTGGAAACGCAAAATCACGGGCGTGCCTTCGTGCTTGAGCGTGTCCTCGCCCTTCCACGTTACAGGCAGCGCAAGGCCATCCCCAACGATGCGGTCGGCGTCGGCGAAGGTCCGGCCCTCGACGTCGTCGCCGGTGCCAAACCGCCGCACCGCGGTCTTGATATACCCCGACGGTTTCACGGAAGCGTTGATCCGTATATGCTCACCGCGCGGCACCACGGCCACCGTGGCGAACTCGCCTTCCTCGTCGCACTGCAGCGCCACGAGCCGGCCCTTGGGCCACGAGGCGATGCCGCCCTCCCCCGCCACTCCGGGAAACAGGCCCTGCCGCTTCTCGAAGTTTCGCCCGGGGTACTTGTGCGGGATCGGTTGCGCGCCGTACGTGATCCCCCAGCGGTCGCCGCCATACTCGAGCAGATTGCCGCTGCACACGATATACCCGCCCGTCGGCGAACCCGGCACGCCCACGTCCACAACAGCCTCGCCCGGCACGCGCGACCACACCGTGCCGTCCGCGCTCGAATACAGCCACGACGCCCCGCCGTCGCTCTCGAGTTCCCAAATCCACGGAAACATCACGTGGTTGTCGGGGATCCCCGGCAGCGTCGTTTTGCAGTTCGTATAGAACAGGTGGCTCGGCGCCATATCCGCGCCCGTACTCAGCACAATCTCCGGCTTACTGAAATGCCGGAAGTCCTTGCTAACCGATCGCCCTATCGATCGCCGCCCCACGCCGATCCAGCCGTCCGGGTTCACCTCCGCCATGCCCGGCGCTTTCTCGTTCACCTGCCACGCGCGAACGTAGGCGACGCACTCTTTCCGGTCGACGTCGTAATAGCAGGTGTTCAACGTGTCGGCGTGCTGAATCATCAACGGCTCCGGCAGCGACGTCCAGTGCAACCCGTCCGGCGACACCGCGCCGAACACCGCCACCACATTCCGGAACCCGCCGACGTCCTGCCGCCGCGCCATCGTATCCACTTCGTCGGGATACTTCGCGGCGTACGTGTTCCATTCGTCGTCGGTGATCATGCCGAGGTAGATCATCTTGTAGCGCTCGTCCGTCGAAGACGGATCGACGAACACGCTTCCGCCGTGGAACCCGCGCGTCGAGCCGTTCAGGTCGCCGCGAAAGACGATGTTGTTGTCCTTGTTCCCCGCATAATCGATGAGCCCAAGCTTCGGGTAATTCCACGTCATGCCGTCGGCCGATTCCGCGTACGCGATGATGCCGTTGTAGCCCGGCAGGATCTTGCCGCCACTGCTGTACGGTTCCGGGTCCGGCGGCGTTCCCATCGTGTACCACGACTTGTACTTCCCCTCGTCGAACACCTGCGCCGCGATCTGCCCCGGCTGAAACGGCGTCTTCGTCGCGGGCTGCGTCACGAGCCGGATGCCGCGCGGCATGTCCACTGTCGCGAAGCGCGCGGGACGCGTGCCGTCGCCCTCCAGCCAGGCGCCGACATTCTTCTCTTCCTCGGTCGCATCCGGCGTATGCTCGATTTGCCAGCCGAAGCCTCCCTGCCGGACGTACTTCCAGCTCGTGAAGTGGATGAAGATGCTCTTGAGTTCGATCGGCTCCCCGTAGAACCGGTCCACCTGCCCCGCCGCTGAAAGACCAACGCTCAGCAACAGCGCCATGCCAATGCCCATCGTCTTTATACGCGCCATGATGTGTTCTCCTGCCTGCGGAACATGATGTCCGAGGCGTCCACCCATATCAACCCGCGCAAAGGGTCTTGCCAGCATGGCCGTATCAGTTGTACTATACACGTGGCCCTGGGGAGGGACCTGGGGGGATGCAGCAGAGGGGGTCCATTCATGTCCTCGGCGGTCCTCATGGTGTTGGTCTTGCTAAGTGCCGTTGAGCCATCTTCAATCGATCTGGCTCAAGGGTGGCGCCTGCGCTCCGAAGCGCAGCCATCCGATACCTCGATGAGTTCGATCGATTTGGACGATTCCGACTGGACAATCGTCGCGGCCGGCGCCAGGTGGGAAGACCAGAG
Source organism: FCB group bacterium (assembly GCA_034004565.1). Classification (GTDB taxonomy): domain Bacteria; phylum Hydrogenedentota; class Hydrogenedentia; order Hydrogenedentales; family SLHB01; genus JAVEWL01. The sequence continues at coordinate 2,209 of JAVEWL010000132.1, forward strand.
CTTCAACGGCATGAACGGCTATGCCTGGTACCGCAGGCAGGTCGAAGTACCCCCTTCATGGCAAGGCCAAAGAGTATGGCTCGCCCTCGGCGGCGTCAGCAACCCCTATCCTAGCAATTACGCGCACACCCTGGGCGCGTTTAACCAAGAACACCCTGCATACATCAACTACGTTCGACTGGTTTTCAAGTCGGGTCGGGAGCCGGTCGAACTGCGCATCACCGATTGGGGCACGGCCGACACGCCGGTGGGAACGGCGGGTCAGGATCTGGGCGTCAACTTCGTCCAGGTCCAACCGTACCTCATGCCGTCGCAAAACTAGGGGAGCGTCTTGAGATGGGGGGACAGTCATGGGGGCGGGGAAGCTTAAAGTAGCGGTATGCCAGTTCGCGGTGTCGGATTGCATGGAACTGAATGCGGCGCGCATTCGTACCTTCACGGAGGAGGCGGCCGCCGAAGGCGCAAATGTAATCCATTTTCCCGAGGGAGCCTTGTCGGGATATCGCCTGCACAAATCGTGCTCCAGCCACGAAGATTTCGACTGGGCCCGATTGCGCGCCGAAACGGAATACATCCAGGAATGGGCCCGTAAGAATCGCATCGCGATCGTCCTCGGTTCTTGCCATTATCTGAACGCTTCAGACAAGCCGACCAATTGCCTGTACATCATCTCGCGTACGGGGCGCATCGTCGAACGCTACGACAAGCACATGCTGTTCAAACGCGAGCAGGACGTTCATACCGCGGGCACGCGCCTCGTCACCGTAACGCTCAACGGGATCCGTTGCGGATTTCTGGTGTGCTACGACTCCTGCTTCCCGCCGCTCTTTGAGGAATACAAGCGAATGGGCGTCGAACTGATGTTCGTGTCGCTGCACAACGCGGACAACAACGGCGGCGCCTGCCCCATCGACAGCCTCCTCGAAGCCCAGTTCCGCGTCCGCGCCGCCGACTACGGCATGTGGATTTGCGTTAGCAACTCGTCCGCGCGCCACTGCCGGCTGCCGGCCTGTATCGTCAAACCCGACGGCAGCGTGCGCTCGTTGCGGCGTCACAACTCCGGTTTGCTGTATCATGAGTTCCCAGACGACATCCTCGGCTGGACCTACGACAATCGCCTGCCGAGGACGAATCGCGGAAACATTCTGCACCTCGGCGTTACGTCGAAAGACCCGCGCGCGACCGATCCGCACGCGTTGCCCTGATCGACGCTGCGCCGAACCAACCGGGAGAGGCGGGACCTGATGAGAGCAACTGTTGTGGGCATCCTGACGGCGCTGTGCCTTTGCGCCGCCGCGCAGAATTCGACGAACACGAACCGGCACCGGGCCGACTGGATGCACGAGGCGCAATGGGGCGTGTTCACGCACTACCTGGCCAACGACACGACCACGGTCGACGAGTGGAACAAGGCCATCGACGCGTTCGACGCGAACGGCCTCGCGGAGCAGCTCGCTTCCGTCGGCGCGAAGTACTACGTCATCACCCTGGGCCAGAATTCCGGACACTACCTCGTCCCGAACGCCACCTACGACAAGTACGTCGGCATCGCCCCCAGCAAATGCGCGCGGCGCGACCTCGTCACTGAAATTGCCGACGCCCTCGCCGCGAAAGGCATCCGCACGATGGTCTACCTGCCCGCGGGTGCGCCCGACCGCGATCCGGTCGCCATGGAAAAACTCGGCTGGAAGAACGGCAAGTATCCCATCTGGAGCCATCCCCAGGGAGGACCCGACGGCGGCGACGACCGCTTGGTCGAGTTCCAGCAGAAATGGCAGGAGATCATCGCCGAGTGGTCCAATCGCTGGGGCAAGAAGGTCAGCGGATGGTGGTTTGACGGCTGCTACTTCCCCGTCGCGATGTACAAACACGACGACGCGCCCAACTTCGCCAGCTTTGCCGCGGCGGCGCGCGCGGGCAACCCCGACAGCATTGTCGCGTTCAACCCGGGCGTGTTCGACCCGGTGTTCTCGCTCACGGCCGAGGAAGACTACACCGCAGGCGAGATCAACGACGCCATGAAGGCGCAATGCCCCGGCCAGTACATCGACGGTGCCCAGTTCCAGATGCTGAGCTACCTCGGGCCGTGGTGGGGCGCCGGTCCGCCCCGCTATTCCGACCCGCAGGTCCTCGCCATCACCAGGCGCATCGTCGACCAGGGCGGGGCCGTCACGTGGGACGTCCCCATTCTGCCCACCGGCCTCATTGACCCCGCCTTCGTGGCCCAGTTGAAGTCTTTGGGTGAAGGAATGAAGACCCCGCCGGCGGAGCGCGGCGTCAAGCTGAATCCGCTCGTGATTGAGGGCCTCGACGTGACGCCCGCCGGCGAAATGGCTGTCCGGGTGGCCCCCGGAAAGATAAAGGCAGGCGACCGGGAGGTCGCGGTGGCCTCGGAAACTCTTCTCACGCTGGACCCGCCCCGCACCATTCAGGTGCGCGACGAGGCCGCCAAACTGGTCGAAGACGAACCCAAAGGTTACGGCAAAGGCACGCCACTACTCGCCGGCATCTCGGTTGGCACCAGCATCGAGGGGGTAATCGTTCCAGAATCGATCGCCGTCAAGGCCGCTCCCGGGCCGGATGCGACGCGCTTCCAGGAAGGCGTCGATTGGCGCGCGGACAAGGCCTGGGGCCGCGTGGGACGGATTCCCGGCGGCGCCATCACGGCCGACACCACGGTCTACCTCGACTACGACTATAGCCTCGCGCGGCTCGACACCATCGAAGTGCGCTCGGACGGTAGCGTAGTCTTACGCAAGGGTGCCGAGCACAAGATGTGTCCACAGCCGCCCATGCTGGATGCCGAGGCGGTTGCCCTCGCAAACGTGTTCCTGCCCTACCACACGCGCGCGATTGCCGCCGAACAGATCTACCCAGTCGGTCCGGCCTACCCCGGCCCTTCGCCGGAATGGCTCACGACCAACCGCTCCTATATTCCTAAGAGCCTCGAGAAGCTCGCGGCGGGCGGACCGTTCACCCTGCTCTTCTGGGGCGATTCGGTCACCTGCGGCGGCGACGTGAGCACACCGGACAAAGCCTTCCCGCAATCCTTCACCGCGTGGCTGCGGAATCGGTACCCCATGGCCCAGGTGAATTACGTCAATGCAGGGACCGGCGGTTGGAACAGCGACACCAAGCTCCCTCTGTTCCAGCAGGAGGTCCTCGACAAGAAACCCGACCTCGTCGTCATCGAGTTCGTGAACGACATGGGCTTCACGGCTGAGAAGGTAGAGGAGAACTACACCAAGGCCATCGAAGCCATCCGTGCCCAGGGCGGCGAGGTGATCATCGTGACGCCCCACTTCGTGCGTCCGGACTGGATGCCCGAGAAGGTCGGCCTGCGCACCCATGAAACGCGGCCGACCGTCGTCTACCTGCGCCAGTTCGCCGCGAAACACAAAGTTGCACTTGCGGACACCTCGCGGCGCTGGGAACATTTGTGGATCGAAGGCACCCCGTATATGACCTTCGAGTACAACGCCATCAATCACCCGGATGATCGCGGGCATGATTTGTTCGTTCAAGAGCTGCGCAGATTGTTTCATTAGTGTTTCTGATGTGTGCCGCAGTCGCTCAACAAGAAACATTTGGCGTTTAATCTCGGCAAGCAGAAGTATTAGAAAAAAGGGAAATAGCGGAAAGGGAAATAGGCGACGCTACCCTACTTGCCGCCTTTCCCCCTGTTCAACACTATTCAGGGACAGACTACGAATTCCGAGTCGGGGAACTGGCCAAAGAGGCTTTATTCGTAGTCTGTCCCTGAATTAGAAGTTTGACAGCGGTGGCCGGGGAGTTTAAACTAGTCTTAGACTGGTTGAAAGGATCCTTGATATGCATACCGTGGGCACGTTCGAAGCCAAGACGCATCTGTCTCAACTCCTGGAGCGGGTGGCCAAGGGAGAGCGGATTACCATCGAGAAGCATGGCGTCCCCGTGGCGGTTCTACATCCCGTTGGCTCGTCGAAGCGGAAACCTACCGCGGAAATCGTCGCTGAATTGAGAGCATTCCGCGCCGGGCACTTCCTGGGCGAGCTCTCGATTCGGGAACTGATCGAGGACGGCCGTCGATGAAACCGGCGCGGTTCGTGATCGACAACTCGGTCGTGATGGCCTGGTGTTTCGAGGATGAGGTCAGCGAGTATGCCGATTCTGTGCTGGAAAGTCTCGAAACCGCTGAAGCCGTCGTGCCGGCAATCTGGCCTCTGGAGGTCGGCAACGTTCTTCTCGTGGCGGAACGGAAGCGCCGCCTCAGCAAGGCGGATGTGTCCCGAATACTCGAACTGGTTGGCCACCTTCCCATCTCGGTCGAACAGGAGAGTCCGGCGCGAATGCTGACGGAAATCATCGGGCTGGCGCGGGATCTTACCCTTTCGACGTACGATGCCTCGTACCTGGACCTCGCCATGCGATCGGGGCTGCCGATTGCGACGCAAGATTGCGTTCTCATGAAAGCCGCCAAGGAATGCCATGTCCCAATATTCAATGAGACCCGCACGCGCAAGAAGGCGTAGCCACCAAGGGCATCAAGGGGACAACGGGGTGTAATTCGTAGTCTGTCCCTGAATTAGGATCCGCTGAGATCCCATCGCTGCTGGAGATTCATCCAGAAGTCAGCGGTCGTGTCGAAGAACTTGGCCAGGCGCAGAGCTGTGGAGGGCGTCACGCCGCGTCGTCCGTTGACGAGTTCGTTGATGCGCTGATAGGGGATGTGAAGGGATCTTGCGAGATCGCGTTGCGTAAGCCCGAGAGGGTTGAGAAACTCCTCCAGGAGCATCTCGCCCGGATGCGTAGGCGCGCGGTGCGTGGGAATGCGAATCATGCCTTTATCCTAAGGGTGTGACTTTCGCTTTGTGCAAACTCGTCAAAGAACTTGTGGTCGACTTCATAGGTGGTTTGGGGAATCAGACCCAATTCGAGCTTCTCAAACATTTCCACCAGCTTTTGGCCATCTACCAACTCAATCGGTGGCACGCCTTCGCGAAGGGCCTCCTTACGCGCGTCCGCCGTGAAGGTGCTCGTGGTGATGAGGATTCCTTTGTCTGTCCTTCCCGCCATTGCTCCGCGCAGATCCCGGATCTGAGAGACCGTTACGGTGCTATTAGCACCATAGCGTTTGCTTTGGAAGATAACCTGAATGCTGAGAAACGGGTTTATCTGCAGCAAGCCTTTGCCGTCTATTCCGCCGTCTCCACTTCGGCCAGTCACTTCGACTTGCTGAAATCCTGATTCGCGGAGGAGGCGCTGGCAGAGCCGTTCAAAGCCGGTTGGGGGCAAATTGCGAATGATCTCCAGTAATTGCGTCCGGTAATCTTCAAGAACAGTTACTCCCGAATCGCCAGGAGCAGTGGATTCATCCGATTCGGTATTCAATGACGCAGGCGCGGTTGTGGGCTCCTTCTTGAACTGCTGATGCACTTCCTGAAAGAGTCGGAGCGCATTGCCTTCGGTCAAGTTGGAATGGAGCCCCGTTTCGGTAAGACGCCACACCCCTCTCTTGGACGCATCGATGTACCCGGCCTTTGCAAGATAGAACTTCGCCCACGCAACGCGATTGTCAAAACGGGAAGCTCCACTTTCCATCTGTTCGTTCAAATCGTCCTCGCTCAGACTTAATTCCTGGGCGATGATTTCGCGCACTTCCGAGGGGGTGCCGGAATTGCCAAGTGCCTTAAGCGCCGTGATGACGTGGGGAAAATACCGAACGAATTGTGGTCCCGCCACGAGATTGCTCCTTCAAGATTGCAAACCCCGATTTGCCCCATATTGTAGATACTTGACCATATTAACCCATGAGGAGGGCGGGAATCTCGAAACATGACTTGGCAAAGCGTCGCGGAAGTCGCTGATGATGTGGACTTCGTGACCCTCACCTCTTCCATCTCCCAGAGACAATTCAGGGACAGACTACGGAATTCGGAGGCTTGAACGCGCTGAGGGTTACCTAATTCGTAGTCTGTCCCTGAATTACGAGACTGTCTATTTTGCGGGGGCGGGTTCGGGGGTGGTGGAGCGCTTTTTGCGGCGGGCGAGCCATTGGCTGAAGCGTTCCATGTAGACGTAGGCGACGGGGGTGATGTAGAGGGTGAGGAACTGGGAGACGACGAGGCCGCCGACGACGGCCAAACCAAGTGGGCGGCGTGATTCGGAGCCGGCGCCGAGGCCGATGGCGATGGGCAGGGTGCCCATGAGGGCGGCCATGGTGGTCATCATGATGGGCCGGAAGCGGATGAGGCAGGCCTGATAGATGGCGTCGGCGGGGCTGATGTCAGGCTTTTTCTCCTGCTGTTCGATGGCGAAGTCGACCATCATGATGGCGTTCTTCTTCACGATGCCGATGAGCATGATGATGCCGACCAGCGAGAAGAGGTTCAGTTCCATACCGAAAAGGCGCAGGGTGAGCAGGGCGCCGAGGCTTGCGGCGGGCAGGCCGGAGAGAATCGTGATGGGATGGATAAAACTCTCGTAGAGAATCCCGAGCACGATGTAGATGACGAGCACGGCGGCAAAGAGCAGGATGCCCATTCCGGCGGCGGAGGATTGGAAGGCCTGGGCGGTACCCTGGAAGCTGGCGGTGAGGGTCGGGGGCAGGACTTCGAGGGCAGCCTCGTTGACCTTTGCGACGGCGTAGTCGAGCGCGTAGCCGGGCGCGAGATTGAAGGATACGGTGACGCTGGGCAACTGGCCGAGGTGGCTCACGCTGAGGGGACCGACGGTGCGCCGGGGCGTGGTCAGCGTGCTGAGGGGGATGAGTTTCTTGCTGACGGCGGAGCGCACGTAGAGCTTGGAGAGGGCTTCGGGATCCTTCTGCTGGCCCGAGGCGACTTCGAGAATCACGCGGTACTGGTTGTTCGGCGCGTAGATGGTGGAGATCTGCCGGGAACCGTAGGCGGTGTAAAGCGCCTCCTCGATCTGGCTCACGGTAACGCCGAGCGAGGCGGCCTTGGCGCGGTCGATATCGAGGGTGACCTCCGGATTACTCACCAGGAGGTCGGTGGTCACGTCGAGGAAGCCGGGTATTTCCTTCACCTTACGCTCGAGTACGGGAGCGTATTGGTATAGCTCCTCCGTATCGGGCGATTGCAGGGTAAACTGGTAAAGGCTCTTGGTCATCTGTCCGCCGATGTTGATCGAGGGGCGATTCTGCATGAAGACGCGAATCCCCGGAACCGCGGACACTTCTGGCCGGAGGCTCTGGATAACGTCGTTGATGGGTTCGCGTTCCTCGCGCGGCTTGAGATGAATGAACATGCGGCCGGCGTTGGAGCCCGCGCCGCCGCTGCCCACGCTGGACATGAAGCTCTTGACGGCGGGGTGCTGGGCGACGATGGCCGCGACTTCCCGCTGGTGGCGCTTCATGGCGTCGGCGCTGATGCCTTGGGGACCTTCAGTGTTGGCCATGACCTGGTTCGTGTCTTCGCTGGGGATGAACCCCTTGGGCAGCACCTTGAACAGCAGGACCGTGCCGATGATGAGCGGAATCAAGCTCATGATGGCGAGCAGGCGATGGCGCATGACGATCTTGAGGGTCCAGTCGTAGACCGCGAGCATTCCGTTGAAGAAGCCTTCGAGCGCGTTATAGAGGCGGCCGTGCTTGGTCTTGTCGATGGGACGCAGAAAACGGCTGCACAGCATGGGCGTCTGCGTGAGCGAGACGAAACCGGAGATGAAGATGGCCACGCTGATGGTGACGGCGAATTCGTGAAGCAGCCGGCCGAGCAGGCCGCCCATGAACAGAACCGGTATGAACACGGCGATGAGCGAGATGGTCATCGACACGATGGTGAAGCCGATTTCCTTCGAGCCTTTGAAGGCGGCGGCATGGACATCTTCGCCCTCTTCCATGTGTCGCACGATGTTCTCGACCATGACGATCGCGTCGTCCACGACAAACCCGACGGACAGCGTGAGCGCCATCAGCGAGAGGTTGTCGATGCTGAAGCCGAAGAAGTACATGGCAGCGAAAGAGCCCACCACGGACAGGATCAGCGCGAGGCTGGGTATGATGGTGGCGCGGATGTTCCTGAGGAACAAGAAGATGACGAAGATCACCAGAATCACCGTCAGAACGAGCGTGTGCTTAAC
>JAVEWL010000133.1:0-10287 GCA_034004565.1 FCB group bacterium
GATATCTTCTACGACGTCCTTGACCCCGCGTCTCGCGAGTGGCTTACCGAGCTGCTCGAGATTTGCCTCGACCTGTACGTGCGCGTATCGAGGCACGTCAAGTCGCTCCTGGACGAACCGGACACGACCATGGTCCACGGGCACGGCACCGCGCAAGGGATCTACTTTCCCCATGCGGGCGTGCGCACGAGCGAGGACACGGCGATTCTCTTCTCGCCGGAAAGCATTGACGAAGTCATCCTTCCCTTCATCGAGCGGTCGGTGGAGCCGTTCGGCGGCGCGTTCGCGCACTTTTGCGGGAACTGCGAATTCCTGTTCGAGCGCCTGTGCCGGTCTCCCTGGATTCGCGCCATTGACGTGCAACCGGGCATGCACGACACCGCGTGGCTGCTCGAACAATGCGCGGCCCACGATACCGTCCTGTATAGCCGCATCGACGGACTCCCCGGCGAGACCTGGGAACCGTACGTTCGACGCATTGCCGGACTGGTCCGTTCCACGGGAGCGCGGTGCATTCTGCGGGCCACGGTCTTCCCCTCGGACCGCAACGAGTGCGCCGCCATGGCCGGCCTGTGGCACGAGTTGACGCTGCCCTGAGCGGATCGGCTCAAGACTGTACCCGCAGTTTGCGCGCACTGGTGTTCAGGCGACTCCGGCGGACGAACGGGACGGATAAGAAGCTTCTATTGGGTGTCTTCCTCCCTCTCCCAAAGGGAGAGGGAGTCCGTTTTGGGAAAGGGTCGCATCATCGGGCAAGAAACCAAGCGCCACACCCTGCTGAAGTCTTGTTCCCTCTCCCTGAGGAGAGGGGTAGGGTGAGGGGAGCCTTTACCAAAAGACGACACCCCTACCCACAAAGCCAACCCGGGGGTGCCACAGTCATCTTCAGTCGCGCTTCGTGGGCTCGTCGCGATGCCAGATCTTGTTGACAATCTTCCACTCGCCGTCGATCCTGATAAGCGAAAGATAATCGGTGTAGTGCGCGCTGGGCCAATCGAGATCGGTCTTCACCACGGCTGCGTTGCCGGTCACGTCGATCGACACAATCTTATTGATCCGCCCCGTGGGATCGGGCGCCGTGCCGCGTGTATACAGCACCCATTCTCCGAACGGCTCGCGCTCTAGGGTCCCGTCCTTCTTCGTGCCGATGACAAACGCGTCCGGATGAAACGCCGTCCGCAGCCCGGCTTCGTCGTACTTGATGATGCCGTCGAAGTACAGTTGGATCGTCTTCTCGATCGCGGCCTTATCGCCCGCATTCGACGTTTCCGCGGCACCCATCAGAACCACGCCGATCAGCGCAAGCGGCACCACGGCACATATAGCCTTCCACATTACCGATTCCTCCTCACATTACGTCTTTCGCAAACTCCACCCGCTTGCAGGCCCGGATTTCCACCGGTCCCAGCAGACCCGAAGGCGGCAGCGGCTCGTACCCCAGCAACTCGTCTGCCCGCCCACCAGCCTCGCGCAGCCCCTGCCCCAAGCGCGGCTGAAGCTCCGCGGGAACAGGTGGAAACTTCTCAAAACCCGACACACGGTTAATCAGCGTGTTCGTCACACGCACTTCAAGCTGCTGCATTCCGCCCCCCAGCGAACCAGGCAGCGCAATACGTTGCCCGCGCATCCACACCGTCCCAAGCGCCTGCCCGTTGAGCTGCACATCGGCAAGGTTATTACCCAGATTGCCAAGGTCGAGATACAACTCCACGTCCTCCCGCGCATACGCATCGGGCACTTCGAAGTCCACCGTGTAAACGCCGGTCCCGCTGAAGTGCTTCGTCTCGGGCAGGTCCGTCCACGAAATCAATCGATCAAGATCCGCCTCGTACCGGCTGAACTCCGGCCCTTCCAGCACGAGGTGCCACCGCTCGTTCAGTTGTAGCGGAGTGGGAAGGCCTTCAACGCGCGCACGGCGCGTCTCGCCGGAATCGAAAACAACAACCTGCTCTCCATTCCGGTCGGCGTACCCAGTGACCTTGGTCGCATCGACGGCGGCCACGCTCGCCAGCGTCGTCGCGGTCACGTGCGGGCGCCGCTCGCCCGGCTCAAACACGACAAACGCGGACTCGTACGGCTCCAGACGCAACCGCAGGCGGGTTACGCCCTCCCGCTGCTCATATTCGTGCAGCATCGAAACCTGGCCGTCAAAAGGATTCCACCGCCACGGCGCGGCATCCGTCACGCGAAAATCGACCGGCCAATCGATGGCGCGGTCCTGAATGTTCGACACAAAATAGATGTCCCGCGCCTCGAGCTTCCGGTGCGCAAACACAAGCCCCGGATTGTCGCGCAGCCCCAGTTGTACCAGATCCGCGGCCATGTCCGGCGTGACGTGCTTGCGTAGTGCCTTCAGGAACGGATCGGTCGGACTGCTGGGCTGATCCAGAACGTCTTTCCGGTCCATCACCTTCGTGATCCAATACGTCGTGCCTTGCCCGTACGCCTTCGGATTCGCGTGAAGCCACGGCGACTTCTCGAACATCTTCGCCGAAATGTCGCTGACTTCCCGATCGCCGTTGAGGTAGCCCCGCATGCCGCAGGAGGCCTCCGGTACGCGGTCCAGCGCAAACACCACACCGCCCTGCGCCGCGTACGCCTCGATCTTGCGCATCGTCTCCACCGGCAACGCCTGCACGTTCGGCACGAGCAGCGCGCGGTACGCCATTTCACCGGCCCGCAGCGTCTGCCCGTCAAAGCTCGAACGGTTTTGAAGCACGTCGTCGTTCACCAAGTCGAACTGATATCCGTTTGCAAGCAGAATGCGTCCCAGTTCGCCCCAGTCGAAATCGCGCCCCCAGCGCGGCACGTTGAACGGATAAATGCTCCACTGGTTTCCGAGCGGCGAGTACACCGCGATGTCCGCATACGGCTTGCCCTGCCGCATCACGTGGCAGCAGCGCGCAATGTAATCGCTGAGGTGCTGGTAATACGGCCACCAGATGTTATCCGGGCTGATGTGAATGGCCTCGAAAAACCCGCGCGAAGGCGTCAGGCCCTGCTCCGGAGTACCCAGGAAGCCGTGATTGTAAAAGAGGTTCGCGCCGGCGCGGAAATACGTGTCGCTCGATATCTTCAGTTCCTCGAGCGTCGCCCGGTACGGCTGCCAGTGAAGATACGTGTACGCCTCGACCGACACGATGTTGCGCCCGTACAGGTGCGCACCCGACGCCACGTATTCGCGGGGCCAGATGCGCGTGTCGAACCACGGCACCGAGTCCTTCTCCCCCGCCGTGATTTCCATCTCCGGAATGTCCACCGCGCCCGCGCCTTCTAGGTTGTCGGTGACGAATCCATAGGGTTGCACGCGGCTCTTGACCCCGTGCGCCCGGCACCAGGGCACGAAGGTGCCGTAGAAGGCCTCCATGCCCATCTGCGCGAGCACGTGGTTCACGTCGTAGCGAACCTTCGGCGTCGTGGGTCCCACGTCCCACCACAGCCCGGGCAGCGCCGTCACCAGGTCATAGCCCTTGCGCGCCTGAAACTCCTTCAGCATCGCATCGCACCAGTAAATGCCGTTGCGATACATGGGCACCTCGAAGCTGTCGCCGAACAACGACACGATCGGGTTGCCCAGCGCGGGCCCCAGGGCCTTCGTGAACTTCTCGCCCAGGTAATCGACGTAATGCGACATCGCCTGCCGGTCGATGTGGTTCACGGTCGACGTGCCGTCGGGCAACGTCGCCCAGAACGCCATGATGCGCCACCGCCCCTCCGGGATCTCCCACGTCAGGTGCTTGCCGTTCACGCGGCCGGACAGCACCTGAAACGTTTCCGGCAGAAGCACGCCGTCCTGCGTTTTCCCGGCCACAACCGCGATAAGCCGATCGTCCGGTTTGATCGTCGGGAACGAGCGGGGCACGTCCAGCGGATTAATAGTCGCGTCCGTGGGCAATTCCGCATCGAAGGTCCCGGGACCGTCCACCATCACGCCGCTCGAAAGCAGGTTCTGGTTGCGTTCCGACGGCGGAATCCAATCGCCGCCCCAAACCCACCCCGGCCCGCCGAAATTCAACGACAGGCTCATCTCGAGCGAAACGGCTTCCTTCACCGCATGCCTCACAAGGTCGAAGTACTCGTCCGAAAGGTACGGAACGTTCCCCTTCTCGTACACCTCGCTCATGGTAATCTGTTCCACGCCGCCAATGCCCTGCTCGTGCATCTGGCGAAGCTGCCGGGTGATGTCCTCCTTGGTAAGCGCATTCCCCGGCCACCACCAGCGCGTGCGCGGACGGCAATCCTGCGGCGGAGACGCAAAACCCTGCACGAGCGTCTCGCCCTCGTCCGCCGCCGGCGCAAACGCGAACGTCGACATAAGCAAGAGAAAACACATTCCGGCACGCAGCATTGCAATCTCCTGAATAACGTGCGTCAGACAAATCACCGCTCACAGAAGCCGGCTGCCTCAGGCCATGATGCCTTGGCCTCGCCCCACCAAGGCTGAATCACGCCTATAATGCCGGGCTTGCACTCAATCGGCAAGAACTCCGCGCCCGGAAATCGTCACCCAAACGAGACCGGCCCGCCCAACTGCGCCGACGCGGCCGCGTTACAGGCCATCTCCACGGCAAGACGGGCATCCTCGAGCCGCAGCCGCCCCTGAGGCCGCCCCTCGATGGTGTCGAGAAACTCCTCGTATTCCCCCAGGAGCCCACGGCAGCTTTGGGTGTATCGCGGCGCAGGCACCATGACGGGCTGCGCCCCTTCCTCGACAATCCGCAGAATAACACCGGGAGGCAACGCCGCGTCGATCTCCAGCAAGCCTTTCTCGCACACGATGCGCAGCCCGCTCTGAAAGGACGCGCCCTCGGGAAGCACAAAACCGCCCTCCGCAACGGGCGACACGCCACCGGCGTAGTCGAAAAGCGCAAGCATGTAACGGCAAGCGCGGCCGTCTTCCCGGATCGCGCGCGCCACGACCTCGCGCGGGCGTCCAAGGTACCAGCCCAGCAGGTCGAAATCGTGAATAAGAAGATCGAAAACTGCCCCGCCGCCCAGTTCGGGATCCAACCGCCATCCCCCCGCCGAACGCACCTGGAGCCGCGACATGTGCACGGCCAGCACCGGCCCCAGCACGCCTCGCTGCAGCGCGTCCGCCACGGCCACGTACGATGCCGTATGCCGCGTGAGGTGCCCAACCATCAGCACGCGACCGCAGTCCCGCGAAAGCGCAATGAGCCGGTCCGCGTCCTCGACCCGGGTCGCCAACGGCTTCTCGCAAAACACGTGCTTGCCCGCTTCGAGCGCCGCCGCAACGTAGTGTGCATGGAGACTGTTGGGCACGCATACGGCCACGGCATCAATCTCGGGCGAGTTCAGCAGCGCCTCCGGAGCGACAAGCTCGATCCCGCGCGCCTCGGCCTCGGACCAGGGCTCGGCACTGCGCCGCGCCGCTTTCAATACCCGAGCCCGCTCCTGCAATCCATCGACGGCCCGCAGGTGCTTTGCCGCAAAGTTCCCCGCTCCAAGAACCCCAATGCCCAGCATGATTGTCCTCTCTTGTCCCCAGCACCAGCATACACCAAAGCGAATGCCGGGATCAGGAAACGTGGAAAGGACAAGCGCCTCATCGATGATTAAGGAAGGCTCGAGAACAACTCCGATACACGGCGCCACGCAAGGGCGGCATAACCGTTCACCGTGTGGTGAAACGCCGGCCAGAAGAGGTACAGCACGCCCAGCAGCGCGACAAGAACCAGCTTGTTCCGCACCAGCCCGCGCAGCAATTTGATCCCGGTACCGCCGGCCCCGCCGGCCACCTCGATCGCCTTGCCCGCGCACCAATGCGCAAAGCACGCGGTATCGCTGTGCAGCACCAGCCCGTGGCTGCGGCCGGCAAGTCCATCCGGCGCGCACTGAAGCGCAAGCAGCGTATGTCCCACCTGGAGCGTGCCGCCTTCCCGCAGAATGCGCGAGCGAAATCGTCCCGCGCGCTTCCCGTCGACGTACACGGCGCAGTGCGTCGCGCGCCGCACGCGGTAACCGTCGGATACCGCCCAGACGCGCGCGTGCTGCGGCCGGACCGCGGCATCGAGCGTCACGCAGGCCGCGCAATCCGATGCGCGACCCACCTCAAACGGCGCGCGCACAATCGGGAATTCCGTTCCATCCTCCGGACCGTTCACGACCACGAGGCAATCCGTGCTGACCGTCATGCGACCGTCCTTTCCTCGAGATCCTCGCGCCGAAACACGAGCCGGTCCTCTTCCATCAGCACGCCAACCAGGTCGCCCGCGTTGAACCGTCCCGACAGCACCGCCTCGCCAATAGGCTCAACCACCATCCGCTCCACGGTGCGCCGCAACTCGCGCGCGCCAAACTCCGCACTGTACCCCGCCTTCGCCATGAGCTCGTAGGCGCCCTGGTACATGCGCACGTCGATCCGCTTGTCGCGCAAGCGCAGCCGAAGGTCCTTCACGAATATGCGCAGGATCGCGCGCACATCCTCGAACATCAGCGGATAGAACGGCACGATTTCGTCGACGCGATTGATGAATTCCGGCCTGAAATGCTTCCGCAAATCCTCCATGAGCCGGGTCCGGCCGTTCCCCTCGGCGGTGCGGTCGAGCACGTGCGCCCCGGCATTCGAGGTCAGAATGATGACGCAATTCTTGAAGTTAACCTCGCGCCCCCGAGAGTCGCGCAGCCGCCCTTCCTCGAGCACGGGCAACAGAATGTCGAACACGCGCGGATGCGCCTTCTCGATCTCGTCGAAGAGCACCACCGAAAACGGATTCGTCTTCACCGCGCCGGTAAGCCGTCCCTCTTCCTCGCTGCCGACATAGCCCGGCGGCGCCCCCAGCAACCGCGACACGCTGTGCGGCTCGACATACTCCGACATATCGAACGAGACGAGCTTGTCCGCCGAACCAAACAGTTGCCGCGCGAGTTCCTTGGCCATTTCGGTCTTGCCGACGCCGCTCGACCCCGCAAACAGCATCACCGCGCTGGGCCGGTTGGCATCCGCCAGGCCCACCCGCGCCCGCTTCACCAGCGCCGCCACGCGCGCGCAGGCCTCGTCCTGACCGATGACGCGTTCCTTGAGCTTCGCCTCCAGGCCGCCCAGCGCCTTGCGATCCTCGGAAGAAAGCCGTTCCACCGGCACGCCCGCCATCGCGCTCACAACTTTCCGCACGTCGTGCGGCGTCACCTTCGCGCGCTCGAGCGCGGTGGTCCGTTCCGGCGACGCCGGCTTGCCCTGCCACACGATCGCCTTCAGGCGATACCGTGCGCAGGCCTGGTCCAGCACGTCGATCGCCTTGTCCGGCAACTGGCGATTGGGAAGGTACCGCTGCGTGAGCTCAATCACGGCCCCCAACGCGCGATCGCTGATCTTCACCCCGTGATGCTTCTCGAGCGACGGTCGAATCTTCTCCAGCACCAACTGCGTGGCCCCCTCCGACAACGCCTCCACCCGCACCATCTGAAAGCGCCGTTCCAGCGCGGGGTCGCGCTC
Source organism: FCB group bacterium (assembly GCA_034004565.1). GTDB lineage: Bacteria > Hydrogenedentota > Hydrogenedentia > Hydrogenedentales > SLHB01 > JAVEWL01. Next base: position 7,457 of record JAVEWL010000133.1, read on the forward strand.
GATGAACTTGCGGTATTCCTGGATCGTCGTAGCGCCGACGCAACGGATCTCGCCACGCGCCAGCGCGGGCTTCAGCAGGTTCGCCACATCGACCGAGCCGCCCTCGACCGTCCCCGCGCCCATGATCAGGTGGATTTCGTCAATGAAAAGAATGGTATCTTTCATACCCTTCAGTTCATCGAGCAACCCGCGCAGCTTTTCTTCCAGCGATCCGCGATACGCCGTGCCCGAGAGCAGCGAACCGATATCGAGCTCGAGTATCCGCCATCCTTCCAGCAGACCCGACATCCCGCCTTCCGCCGCCGTGACCGCCAGGCTCTCCACGAGCTTGGTCTTCCCCACGCCCGCCTCGCCAACGAGTATCGCGTTGTTCTTGTTCTTCCGCGTGAGGATTTGGAGCAGTTCGAAGACCTCGTGTTCGCGCCCAATGGCCGGCTCGATTCGCCCGTCGCGCGCCGCCTCGGTCAGGTCGCGCACCAGCGACAGCGGCGGCGAAGTCTTTTCGTCTTTTGGTTTTTCTTCCGAAACCGCCACCGTCTTCGCCACTTCGCGACGCGCCGACAACGCCGCCCGCAGATCGGCCAGCAGTTCATCCCGGCGCAGGCCGAGCATATCCGCCACGCGGCTCGGCAGACCGTGCGGATCCGCCAGCAACGCCAGCAGCAAGTGCGGCGCGCCCGGCTGCGTCCGGCTCAGACGTTCCGCCAGCCGTGCAGCCTCGTTCATGGCCTCCGCGCAGCGCGGCGTATAGAAAATGTCCGAGCCGCTCGCCGGAATAACGCCCCGCCACGCGGTCCGCTCCACACCCCGAGCGACCGATTGAAGCGACGCACCGTGCTTCTCGCTAAATGGCTTCGGGAATAAATGAGGCTTGCCGGAAAGCACAAGGTACACGTGCTCGACACCGACATACCGCTGACCGTGTCGCACGCTATACGCCGCCGCCGCATCCAAAAGCGCCGAAGTCTCTGGTGATACAGAAATATCCACGTTAACCCAAGGTCCTCTCCCCCACCCTATTATCGCGCACGAAGGGCATGGGCTTTAGCGTGGAGTTTCGCCCTCTTCCGCCGACATCCCCACAGGCGTGCCCTCTCTGGGTGGCTTGCGGGTGTCTTCCTCCCTCTCCCTCTGGGAGAGGGCGGGGTGAGGGCTTCCGCCAAAAGCTGTACATAGCCCATCGCTGCCTTGCCCCGCTTGGCTACCCCCTCGAGTCATTGCGAGGAGCGCCCGCAGGGCGGACGAAGCAATCTTATGTAACCCCGAACTCCGATTCGGGATCTTTGGGATCAAGCGAAGCGTACGAACTAGAAGCGAAGATCCCGAATCGGAGTTCGGGGTTACATGGATGCGCGGAAAGGCAGTGGTGGGCTATGCGCAACGGTGTGCGGAAGCCCTCACCCCGCCCTCTCCCAGAGGGAGAGGGAGGAAGACACCCACAATCCACGCGACTTCGTCACGCGGCTTGAAGGCGCTACCCAAAAGGATAATTCCTGATGCGGGAACTCTCGCTACGAAAGGCTGAGACGCACCTGTTCCTGCACCTGTTTGAACCGTCTAGGAAAATCCAGCGCCGGGCCCTTGACCGCTACGAAGTCCAGGCGCACCGTCTTCCGGCGGGGACCTTTCCAAGTCTCGGCGTCCATCACACCCAGCACCGTAAACCCGGCCTTGACGAGCGCGTTCTCGATGGCGCTCTGCTCATAAACGCGCTCACGGATGGTGCAGAGCGGCCCATGATCTACCTGGATATACGTTTCCGCCAACGCCGTCTTGCGGTTGTAGTCGGTCCGCCAGGACGTGGAGAACTCGCCGTTATTCTCGGCCCAGCTCTGGTCCGCGAAGTGCTCGAGCACCATGCGCTCCGTAATGGCGTCGAAATAGAACACGCCGCCCGGCCGCAACGCCCCCGCCACCTGCCGGCAGGCCTCCTCTACCTGCTCAATCTCCAGCAGAAAGTTGACGCTGTCGAAAAGGCACGTGGCATAGTCGATCGAATCCGCCTTCAGGGGCAGCGCACGCAGGTCCGCCGCGGCCAGCACGGGCGCCTTCAGGCCCTTCCGCGCCGTGCGCAGCATCGCGGGCGACAAGTCAAACCCGAAACTCTTCCACCCGTGTTTGCGCAGCCGCTTCACGAACACCGCCGTGCCGCAACCGAGGTCCGCATGAACGAACGGCTCCGGCGCAAGCTGCGCCACCAACCCCGCCACCACAAACCAGCGGTCGTAGTCGACGTGCTCCATCAGCGGATCGTAGTACCGCGCGAGTTCTCCAAACGCGTCCCTCACGAGCAGCACCCGTTCTCGCCGTGAATCCAGTCGTGGAACGCTTCTGTGGTCGGATCGACGAAGGGCTTCGAACGCACCTCGATCAGCCGCCGTTCGGCCACGAAACACAGCGCCGGCTCGAATCCCTCGGCGTCGAGAATGCCGCGCGCCACCGCCGCCTCCGGAAAGCTGCGCAACGGTTCCGAAAAGTCGCAGAAATAGAGCGTCAATCCCAGGCGACCGAAATCCGGCCGCCCCGTGGTGTGCCAGCGGATGGCGTCGTATACCTCGTCGTCAATCGCAAACAAGCGCCGCGCCTCCTCGGCCGCCACGGCCCCGTGCAGCAGGTTCGGTTTCTTCTTCTGCGTGGCGTTCGGCGCGAGACCAAATTTCTTCGCTTTGGCGAGCAGCTTCTCGGGTTTCGTCGCCTTGCACAGGTCGTGCAGCAATCCCGCCTCGATTGCTTTTGCGCGATCGACACCCGATTTCGGCGCGACCTCGCCCATCAGCTCCGCCACGGAAAGGCAGTGCTTGAACGTCTTCTCCGGAAGCCGCTCGCGCAAC
>JAVEWL010000134.1:0-10226 GCA_034004565.1 FCB group bacterium
GTTTCACCGATGGGCTGACGGGCTATCACTGGCTGGTGTTGGCCGTCGCCTGTGGCGGCTGGCTCTTCGACACGATGGATCAGTGGCTCGATGTGGCCGCGCGGCAGGAGGCCATGGCCGAACTGCTGAACGTGGCGCCGGATCACCCCGATGTGAAGGACTGGGTGGGCTTTGCCACCACCTGGATGATTATCGGCTGGGGCGTGGGCGGCCTGTTCTTCGGCGTCATCGGCGACCGCATCGGCCGCACCTGGACGATGGCGTTGACCATCCTGATGTACGCCGGTTTTACGGGCATGAGCGGTCTCGCGCAGTCGCCCGAACAACTCACCCTCTTCCGCTTCCTGACCGGCCTCGGCATCGGCGGCGAGTTCGCGGCGGGCGCTTCACTGGTCGCGGAGACCTTCCCGGCCCACGCGCGGGCCACGGCGCTGGGGATCGTGCAGGCCACCTCGGCCATCGGCAACGTCATGGCGGGCCTCATCTGGCGCCTGTTTGCCGATGACCTGGGCTGGCGCGGGGTGTTCTATATCGGCGTATTGCCGGCCCTGCTCCTCTTCGTCATTCTCGCGTTCATTAAGGAACCTCAGGCTTGGCGCGACAGCCGGGCGCAATCCAAGGCCAGCGGCATTCGCCTGGGCTCGTTTACGGAATTGTTCACCAATCCGGTCCTCAGAAGAAACTCGCTCGTGGGCCTGACGCTGGCCGCGGTGGGCGTGGTGGGCTTCTGGGGCATCGGCGTGTGGTCGTCCGAACTCGTGCGCGGAATCGTCAACCCGGAGAACCTCCCCGAACTCAAGATTGCGGCCAACAACGCCGTCGGCAACATCATCATGATCCAGAACGGCGGCGCCTTCTTCGGCGCCCTCATGTTCGCGTGGATGGCCCAGCGTTTCGGCCGCAAACCGGCCTTCGTGGTGGCCCTTCTGAGCTGCGCCGTCGTCGTCCCCGGCGCCTTCTGGATTTCCCATACCATTACGGTCGCGTACGTGATGTTCGGCCTCCTCGGCTTCGCGCTGCTGACCCTGTTCGGCGGCTATGCCGTGTACTTCCCCGAACTCTACCCCACGCGCCTGCGCGCCACCGGCACGGGCTTCTGCTACAACGTCGCCCGCTTCCTGGCCGCCGCGGCCCCCTGGGCGCTGGGCTCCCTGGCGGTCCAGGTGGGCTTCAAGAACGCCGTCCTCATCGTATCGAGCGTGTTCCTGCTGGGCCTGCTGGTCATGCCCTTCGCGCCCGAGACCAAGGACAAGCCGCTGCCCGAATAGGACGCCTGATTCTCCGAGCCGCCCGGTCTTCGACGACCGGGCGGTTTTCTCATTTAATGGCTATGGATTGGTGTGCTAAACTCGCCAGAACGACCCGGGAGGAGCGATACCGGCTAGACCATGCTGAACGGCATTCCACGCATTCTTATTATACGGCTCAGTTCCATCGGCGATGTGACGAGGGTATTGCCCGCGTTGCAAGCGCTTCGCCGTGTGCACCCCAATGCCCAGATCGATTGGGCGGTCGAGCGCAAGTCGGCCGAAGTCATCGAGGGGCACCCCGACATCGACCGCGTCCTCGTGTTCGATCGGCCCCCGCGCAGGCGCGAAGCCATCCGCTCCTTCTGGAAGTTCTGCAAGACGATCCGCGAGAGCCGCTACGACGTCGTAATCGATTTCCACGGCATCCTCAAGAGCGGCCTGATTTCGTACCTTTCGGCCGCTCCGGAACGCTATTCCTTCGCCCCCCCGCGCGCCCAGGAGGGCAGCCACCGCGCGGCGAAACACCGCATCAAGCTGCCGTCCGGCCGCCTCAACCGCGTCGAGGAGAATCTGCTGCTCGCCAAGGCGCTGGGGCCGGTCTCCGACCGGATTGAAGCTTCCATCAGCGTGCCGCTCGATGTCGAGGAACTCGTCGACGAGTATTTCGAACAAACCTTCGAAGGCGGCAAGCGCGTCGTGGCCATGCACATTCCCGTCGACCGCGAGGAAAAGCGCTGGCCCGCCGAGCATTTTGCCGAACTCATCGACCTACTGCTCGCGGACGGCCGCTTCGAGGTCCTGTTGACCTACGGCCCCGGTCAGCTCGAGCAGGTGCAACGCGTCACCCGGCTGGCCCACCGTACCGCCCACCTCGCGCCCGAAACGCCCGACCTCAAGCACTACGCCTGGCTCATCTACCGGTCCGACCTCTATTTCGGATGCGACACCGGCCCCATGCACATCGCCTGCGCCATGGGCACTCCCGTCGTGGCCGTGTTCGGCGGCACCGATCCCGCCAGGCACGCCCCCTGGCGCGTGCCCAGCGAGGTGCTCTACGTCGACGACGCGGGCGGCGCCACGGGACCGCCCAACCGCGCCACCACCGCCGAGCGACTCGCCAAAATCACCGCGGAAGACGCCTACTCCGCCTGTATCCGCCTGGCCGGCTTCAACACCCCCCGCGAAACGGCTCCCTACAACGAGGAGTGAGCCCCCATTCGCGCTCGTTATTGTCAACCGCCGGTAACGAGTACAATTGCGAATACGAACACGAACGGGCGGCGGGCTCGAGGGCGTGAAAGGACGGCCGATGTCTCAACCACTGCACGCAGTCACCGGCGCCTTCGGGTATACCGGCAAATACATCGCGCAACGCTTGCTGGCGGACGGCGTACGCGTCCGCACGCTCACCAACTCGACCGGGCGTGAGAATCCGTTTGAGGGCCGGATCGAGGCCCATCCCTTCAACTTCGATGAACCGTCGAAACTGACGGAATCCCTCCGCGGGGCCGAGCTGCTCTACAACACCTACTGGGTGCGCTTCAACCATGCCGATTTCAAGCACGCCGAAGCCGTCGAAAACACCCTCACCCTCTTCAATGCCGCCAAAGAGGCTGGCGTCCGGCGCGTGATCCACGTCAGCATCAGCAACCCTTCCGAAGAATCCCCGCTCGAATACTTCAAGGGCAAAGCCATCCTCGAACGGGCGCTGAAGGAATCCGGCCTGTCCTACGCCATCCTGCGCCCGACGGTCATCTTCGGCGAGGAGGACATCCTCATCAACAACATCGCCTGGACCCTGCGCCGCTTCCCCGTCTTCGGCGTCTTCGGCGACGGCAACTACCGCCTGCAACCCATCCACGTCGACGACATGGCAAAGCTGGCCGTCGAACAGGGGAAAAGCGGCCTCAACACCATTATCGACGCCATCGGCCCCGAGACCTTCACCTACCGAGAACTGGTACGCACCATCGGCGACGCCATCGGAAAACCGCGCCCCATCGTTTCAATTCCACCGGGCCTTGGATATGCGGTAGGATCGCTGCTGGGGAAGGTCGTCGGCGACGTGATGATCACGCGCGAGGAAATCGAAGGCCTGATGGCCGGCCTGCTCTATACGCAATCGCCGCCCGCGGGCTCAACCAAACTGACGGACTGGACTCGCGAGCACGCGTCGGAATTGGGCAGGAAGTACGCCAGCGAATTGGCGCGAAGGCGGGATCGGACCACGGCCTACGAGAAGTTGTAGGAGCTTGTTTGGGTCGGGGCAAAAGCGCACGAGCGCGCGGGAAGAGACATGGGAGCACGCATACGTCTGCATATCTTTGCGTTCGCAGTGGCGGCGATAGTGGTTTACGCGGCCCTCGCGATCATCTTCCACACGTGGAACCCGTTCACCTCGTTCAGGCGGGAGCTTCCCCCGTCGTTCGACGGTGATAGCGCGGCGCTGAAGAGCACGCAGATCGTTCCCACGCTGGATACGCCGATGAAGGCCGGCAAGAACGTCGTCTGGTGCGCGACATTTACGGCGGGTTGGAAGGAATTGCAGGAGAAGGTTCCCACGGGGCCCATCAACCTTACCGATGCGGCGGAGGTGTGCGCACGGCTCAATGCCGCGCCGGATCCGGCGCCGACCATGCCTGCCGAGGCTTTCTACGCCAATGCGGGGTTGATTGAAGACGGTATCATCGCGACTGTAAGCGAAGATATGCGAGTCAAATTCGGCAGCGGTGAAGTACCGGATCTTGGCAGGATCAGCGAAACGAACGGCTTTATGTTCTTCTCTTACCTGCAAGCGCACGTCCCGTTCACACTCAATTACCTGGACAACACCGAGTCCCTGCAATTCACCGCTTCCGACGGTGCCAAGACGCCGATTCACTCCTTCGGGTTCCGGAGAGAAGACGCACGACACTACAGAATCAAGAAGCAGCCGAAGGTGCTCATGGTTCGCTGGCAGGAAAAGCCGGACACGCCCGGCAGCAATGTCATCCGGCCGGAGTGGTTCGCGCTTGACCTTTGCCGGGATTCAGCGCCGTATCAGATCGTGGCCGCCCGTGTGCCGCGGCAGCAGACTCTCGCCGCCACGATAGAAACCCTGGAACACGACCTCGCCGCCGCAGGCGATCTTTCCAATGAGTCGGGACAACTCGACAGTGTCATGCAGGCTCCCAATATTTCCTGGCAGATGAAACATCATTATCGGGAGTTGGAAGGACACGCCTTCACAAACCCCGAATTGGAGGGAAGGGTTGTCGGCGTCGCCCGCCAGGACATCCAGTTCCAGCTCGACAAGAGCGGTGCCAAGGTTAAGTCCAGATCGCTGACGGGTGGAGAGACTGCACCGGCCGCCGCGGCCGTCGTGGACGGATTCATCCGCGAGCACGTTTATCTGTTCGACGAGCCCTTCCTGTTGTACATCAAGATGGTCAACCAGAAGATGCCCTTCTTCGTGATGTGGGTCGACAACGCGGAACTCTTGCAGCACTGGGACGCGTAATTGCGGCTGTCTTTATGTAACCCCGCATTCCCATTCGGGGTTACATTGATGCCCGCTGCGCCTCCCGCTTAATACAGCAGGAAGTTGATTATCGTCTGGACGTCCCTGGCGTCGATGGTTCCGTCGTTGTTGACGTCGGCATAGGGGTACTGCATGCCCTTGCCGATTACGCCATTGATCACGCGCTGCAAGTCCTGCGCGTTCAACACGAGATCACCGTCCACATCCCCCGGCACGGCCACGTAGAACCCCTGACCGACCGTGTAGACGCCGGTACGCTGCAAAGCCAGCGAAACCGTGCGAGCGGTAAGGTCGGCGGCATCCGGAATATGCGCCGGCATAAACTCGGGCACGGCAAAGCTCGGCTTCAGAAGAGCATCAAGCCCGCTGGACATGTAGAACGTCCGGAAGCTGTCCGGCGTGCAACCGGCCGGCGTCCAGCCCAGCGAGAATACCACCGCAATCGCCTTGTCCAGCGAAAACTTGAGCGCCCCGGAAGCCGGCATCGCGTTCACCTCCAGCACCGGCGCGCAAGACGCAAGGTTCTGCGGAAGCCCCGGCGTCGTATCGGGGAAAAGGTTCCCGATACCCGCGTAGCTGCGTATCAGGAGACGAAGCGTGTCGTTCGCGGGACTCAGGCCGCCGGGCAGGGTCAACGCGATCCCGTGGCCCGTGGTCACCACGGTCTGCCCCAGGACCGGCGCCTGCACCAGCGCCACGAAGGTGCGGGTCGTGGCGTCTTCCGAATCCAGCAGGGTCCAGCCCTGTACGGGCAACACCAGGGCCGAATCGAATACGTTCGCGGTATAGCGGAACCCCTCCACGAGCGCGCCCTGCAGATTGCCCGCCGGGTTTACGACCGTGACCGCCGCCTTTCCGGCGCCCCCCGGCGGTGTATAGGCCACAAGCGTGTGCTCGTCCACCCACGCCGTCTCGTACGCCGGCGAACCGCCCACATAGAGTTTCGCTTTCGCATGGAAGCCCGCGCCGGTGACGGTGATTGCCGTGCCGCCGGCCGTGAGGCCTACGGTCGGCGTGATGCCGCTCACAACGGGCGTGACCGGAACCGGCGTGCTGGCCGGATCGGTGGGATCCGTGCCGGACCGCCACTCTTCCACGTTCGAGAAGTGGTCGCCGTCCGCATCCTGCTCGCCGTCCAACGGATTCAATGGATCGAAGCCCTTGCCGCGCTCCCAGCCGTCCGGCATGCCGTCCCCGTCGGTATCCGCGAGAATGGGATTCGTGCCCAGGCCCGCCTCCTCCGCGTCGGTGAGGCCGTCGTTGTCCCGGTCGTACGTGGGCAGATAGTAGATCTCGATCGTCGCGGGTCCGCTCTCGTTGAGCGCCGCGTCCAACGCCGTCACGCGATAGGCCGCCGTGCCGACCGCGAGCGTCACGGAAGCGGTCCAGACCATCTGCCCGCCCTGCGACTGCAGCGTTGCGGGAACCCCGTCGACCCTGACCTCGGCGGTATCCGTCGAGGCGGTTCCCGTCAGCACGACCGTCGCAAGTCCCGTCGTAAAGCCCTGACCGCCGTTCGTGAGAATCGCGGGCTCGGCCGGCGGCTCGATGTCGGCCGTGTTGACGTACACCGCGCGGACCCGCTTATGCCCCGTCAGCCCCAGTTTCAGTTCCGGCCCGGCCAGCAACGCTTTCGTGAGGCGGTTACCCACCTCTTCCCAGCGCTGAAACACGTACGTGCCGTACGACGTGGGCGCGGTCACGGTGACAATGCTGTTGCGCCCGTAATTGCGGACCAGTTGCCCGACCCCGTCGCGCCGGCCGTTGTTGTCGGTGCGATCGATCAGGAACGTGGGCATGAGACCGTCGCTAACCATCAGTTCGAGGTCGCTCTGGTCAAAGCGCTTCTCGGCGTAGTCGTACGTGACCCGTATCGGCAGGTTCTCCACGATCATGTCCGTGCCCGTCGAGGTCACCGCCTCTTTCGTAATCAGGATGTCGGCCCAGGCCGCCGGACGCGAGTACAGCACCAGGTCCGCGTCCGCGGGCGCGCCGCCGGGGTACAGCAGCGTGCGCAGCAAGGAGTTCGACGCCGCGCTGATCTGCGTGGCCTGAACGGTATTGCGAATTCCGTCGTACACCGCGCTCCAGGTGATGGGGTTCACCTGCGAGTTGCGGTAGTGGTTGAAGGCATAGACGCGGCCCTTGCTCTCGATGCGCGAGTCGCCCGTGTGCTCGAAGCGCAGGCGGAGCAGCGCCGTGCTGCCGTAGCCCGCGCCGTCGCTCGGCCTTGCCTCGAGCCCCTGCCCATCGACCTCGATCGACACCAGCCGCAGGTTCTCCTCGGTGCTGCCGAAGAGCCCCTTCTCCTTCAGGTTCACGTATACGAAGCCCTTGTCGTTGAGCATGTCGATCTCGTCCTGCGACAGCGAGAACGTCACCGGTACCGAGCGGTCGGGCGCGTTGTTGTTCATCTCCTCGAAAATGACCGAGGTGATCTGCTGCAATTCCTCCAGGTAGACCTGCTTGAGGAGTGTGAACTCGGTTTGCGTGAGCTGGTGCGGCGTGATCTTGCGCGGATCGGTCAGCGGCACGCTCGAATCCACGCGCGCCGACAGCAGCTTGATGAACTCCTGGAAAACCGGATCGAGGTTGAGCGTGCCGGGGTACTCGCGCACCAAACGATACTCGAACGACTTCGCCATCCAGTACTGATACTTCAGCAGGCGATCCTTCGTGCGCGACTCCATCTCGTCGAGGTACATGCGCGTGCGGTCGCTCAGCTTGGCGTTCGACGCGAGGCCCAGGCTCTCGTTGATCGCGCCCAGCCCGATGACGTTCTGGTCGATGATCATCGCGGCGCGCGCAAGCGCCGTGAGCGTCTGCGCGACCTGTTCGGCGAACGCCTGCTTGCGCTTCGCGAGCGCGTCGATTTCCTCGCCAAGGGTCTTCAGGCGCGGGTGCGAGGCCTTCAACTTCTCGAGCTGCGCCTGGACCTCCGCATCGGGCGCCTGCGTCTTCAGGGCGTCCTTCAACTGACCCATCCCGGTCGACACCTGCGCCCACTTGCCCTTGAGGTTGTCGATATTCGCCTCATGCAGGTCCTCGTCGGAAAGTTCGTCCTTTTTCAGCGAGTTTTTGTAGTCCGACAGCTTCGAATCCAGCCGCGATTGCGCGAACGTGCTCGCAAGTTCCACTCCCTGCGTGACGGTATCGAGCGGGTCCTGCGTGTCCGCGTTCGACGCAATGTTCATCCCCTGCCCGATCGCGCCCAGGGCCGGCTGATACACCGGAATCATGTTCAGCACCGCGCCGCCGATACGCAGCGCCTTCTTCCACCACGGATTGGCCGCCGACTCGGCCTGGCGCAGCAGAAAGTCTTCGATGTTCTTGAGTTCGGTCGACTTTGTCTCGATCTCGTGCGCAATCGCCTCGGCTTCGATGGTCAGCGCGCCGACCCGCGTCTGGTTTTCGTTGAAGTCGTCTACGGCCTCGTCGAGTTCCCGCTTCATTTGCGTCTTGGCTGCGCCGAGCGCGCCGGCCGCCTCGCCCACGCTGCGGTTCGACGCCTTCAGCCAGTACGTCAGGAAGAGGGTGTTGATCGATTGCTCAATCTCGTTGTTGAACGCCGTCAGGTTCGCCTCGAACGACAGCATCGGCACCCAGCCCGCCGGATTGCCGAAGTAGTCGAGGTTATTGCGCACCTGGTACAGAAGCGCATCAACCTCCTGCTCGAGCTGCGCGAAATCGACCCGGTCCGCTTCAGGCCGTTGCGCCTCGGGATACGCCTTCAGGCGCGCGCTGTACTCCTCGAGACGCGTCCTCACAATGTCGAAGTGGCCGTTGATGTACGCCTGCCGGAGCTGCTGCAGCACGGAGCGCAGCAGGGTTGGCGTCAGCCAGGTGTTGTCCTGACCCGAAAGCGTCGAAAAGCTTCCCGAGGAGCCCACGCTTCGAGTCGAAACCGGGGGTTCCGCGTTCGCGCCCGCTTGCGACCAATGGGTCTCCATGCTCGCGACCGCGTATGTGTCGGAACTGAAGGTATACGAGCTGTAGTACAAACTGAGCTTATACGCCGGCCGGGGATCGCCCGCCGCGCCGCCCGGTTGCGTGTTCCCGGCCGCACCGGCCGCGCCGCCCGAGGCGTTCAAGTAGGCTGAGAGCGCAAGCGTCGAGATCAGCGCGCCCCCGTCGCCCGGTTCGCCCGGTTTACCGTCGGCCACCGCGTTTCCGCCGTTGCCCGGTTGCCAGTCGTTGGCGTTGCCGTAGTCGTAGTCCTCGCGCGAAGTGGCAATGCCGTCGTGGCGCCGGTCCATGTGGCAGGAAGTGACGTTGTACCACGTGGGCGCGCCGGCGATATCGATGAACTGCCGGTAATTCCACATGTCCGCGCAATAGGGAATATCCCTCCCGTCGGCACCGGGACGTCCCTCGCCGCCGCGCTGTCCGTTGCCTCCCGTCAGGAGGAAGCGATCGCCGCGCTCCGCACTCGAATAGAACGACGCGATGCGCAGCGTCACGCTGCCCGCCTGCAAACCGTCGAGCCCGTTCGAGGCCGCGCCGTTGTTCACGATCGCGCTGCGGGCACGGGTATTTTCAATGTACGGCGTGGTGACGATGCAGGCGTCCGGCCCCTCGAAGCGCAATTCCTTCGCCAGGACGGTTACGTTCGTGCCCATGAGCCACAGCCGGCTGCGGACGATCACCGTCTCCGCGATCACCGTCATCTCGCGCACCACGCCCCGTTCGTTGGCCGATCCCGTGTTGTAAAGGTCGTAGGGATCGCTGCCCTCCTGGAAGACGACGGTCTCGCCGGAAACCGTCACGCGCTTCGTCGGTTGAGGCGTGCTCACCGTATACCAGTAATTGAAGGGGTCGGCGCTGTTGCCGGACGTCACGGCCGCCACGGTCTCCTCGGCCATGCTGAGCCCCGTGGCCGTGCCTTCGCCGGGAACCGGCCGCACGTACGTGATGACCTCCTGTTCGGAGGGCAGCCGAAGCACCGGCGCTACAATAACGGTCTCCGTCTGCGCACCGGCCTGAAAGGTAACCTGGAAGGGCGCGCGATCCTCAGGCGACGGCGTGTAATGGAAGTAACCGGTGCCGGGATCGATCGCCAGGGGCCCCACGGGCGAGGGCGTGGCCGATGCCGTCACCGCGCCGGCGGACGACTCGACGTAGAACCCAAGTTCCTCGCCAACCCACGCCTCCTGGTCGCCAATCTCTCCCAGCGCATACACGGCCTGCCGAAAGTACTCCGCCTCCAGCGCGGCAGTGGCATTCACATACACCGTGACCGCCTGGGCCGCCGGCGTCTTCCAATACGAAACCGCCTTGAATGAAACGGTATGCGGCCCCGGCACAATATCGTCCTGTATGTCGCCCGAGGTCTGCCATTCGCCGCCGTCCACCGCCCACGCGGCTCCAGCCAACGCGGCCTCCTCGGGTATAAGCGTCACGGAGATCGAACCGGTTCCCTGTGCTCCGGCAACGAAATGCGGGACCGCCAGAAACAC
>JAVEWL010000135.1:0-10206 GCA_034004565.1 FCB group bacterium
TGTGGGGTTGGGTGAGGGGAGCCCAAAATCTTGCGCCGCTGTCTTTGCAGTCCTTGCAATCCTTCGCTCTTCCCCACCCCCAAGTCATGAAGCCGACTTGGGGGTGCCACTAATCTGGGGAAAGAGCCATTCAGAATTTCCCCGGATTTTGCTATAGTACGGCCACTGTGATTCCGGACGCCGTCTAAAGCCAACCCAATCGAGGGGAGTCCCATGACCGAGTTCTTTCCGGACGTGAAGCCCATCAGGTACGAGGGGCCGGATTCGAAGAATCCGCTTTCGTTCAAGCACTACAACCCCAGGCAGAAGGTTCTGGGCAAGACGATGTCGGAACACCTGCGCTTCGCGGTGGCGTTCTGGCACAGCTTCAAGGGCACGGGCGCCGATCCCTTCGGGCCCGGAACGATCCTGCGGGAGTACAACAATTCCCACGAGCCCATGGACATCGCGGAGATGACGCTCCAGGCCGCGTTCGAGTTCTTCCAGAAGCTCGGCGTGGAATACTGGTGCTTCCACGACCGCGACATCTCCCCGGAAGGCGAAACGCTTTCGGAAACGAACCGGCGGCTCGACAAGATCGTGCGGCTGGCGAAGTCGCTGCAGAACGACACGGGCGTGAAGCTGCTGTGGGGCACGGCCAACCTCTTCTCGAACCGGCGGTACATGTCCGGCGCCGGCACGAACCCGTCGCCGGAGATCTTCGCCTACGCCGCGGCGCAGGTGAAGAAGGCCATGGAAGTCACCAAGGAACTCGGCGGCCAGGGCTACGTGTTCTGGGGCGGCCGGGAAGGCTACGAGACCCTCCTGAACACCGACCTCGGCCGTGAAATGGACCATCTGGGCCTTTTCCTGAACATGGCGGTGGACTACAAGAAGCAAATCCGCTTCAAGGCGCCCTTCTACATTGAACCCAAGCCCAAGGAACCCACGAAGCACCAATACGATTTTGACGCGGCCGCGTGCCACGCCTTTTTGCAGAAATACGGCCTGACCAAATCGTTCAAGCTGAACATCGAGGCCAACCACGCCACCCTCGCCGGCCACACCTTCCACCACGAGCTGGAATACGCGGCGGCGAACGGTCTGCTGGGTTCGGTCGACGCCAACCGCGGCGACACGCTGCTCGGCTGGGACACGGACCAGTTCCCCACGGACGTCTACGACACCACCCTCGCGATGTACACCATCCTAAAGAGCGGCGGCTTCACCACGGGCGGCCTCAACTTCGACGCGAAGGTCCGGCGCCAGTCCATCGACCCCGTGGACCTGTTCCACGCGCACATCGGCGCGATGGACACGTTCGCGGTGGGCCTGAAGGTCGCCGCGAAGCTCATCAAGGACAAGGCGCTCGATAAGATCGTGCGTCAGCGCTACGCCGGCTGGGACCAGGGTCTGGGGCAGGACATCGAAAAGCGGAAGCTGGGGTTCAAGGAACTCGAGATGTACACCCTCGACCACGGGGAACCCGAGGTCCAGAGCGGCCGCCAGGAGATGGTCGAGAACATCCTGAACCAGTACATCTTCGGCGCGCAGTAAACTTTGTGGCACCCCCAAGCCGGTTTCATGGCTTGGGGGTGTTGGGCACGCCAAGGACTGCAAGGACCCATGAGCCCTCACCCCAACCCTCTCCCAGGGGGAGAGGGGGAAGACTCCAGTGGAGTGTGGCGAGTGGGTACTTGCGCAGTCAGGCAACCCTCGCCCACGACGGGCTCCCTCTCCCTTTGGGAGAGGGGCGGGGTGAGGGCTCACACCACAGCCGCCAAGCTTTCCCATCGGCTCGACACTCGCCCACGAAGGATTCCCTCGTTCTACAAGGGTGAGGGGAGCCTTCATGTCAACTCACCGAAGCCACCTCTTTTTCTTCGCTGGAATTTGCGTACGGGTCTTTGTGTTTGTGAGGGCTCAACCTTGCAAGGGTGCGCGCCGATAATTTTTTCGCAAGGTTGAAACTTTTTTGGGGGAGCGGTGTATTAATAGCCGCAATTCCCGATTTACCTTACCCATGGCGTCGATGCGGTTCATCCCGTTTCGCTCCGCCATCTTGAGCGGATTTCCGGGTCCGCCCAGGAGTCAGTGGCCGGAGCAAGCACGAACGACACGAGGACAACCGCACCTACCGCGAACGCCCTATGAGTACACACGACCTAATCACATTACCCTGGCGCCCCCGGGCCAAGGACTTCGAGCAGCGCTCCATCGCCGAGGGGGAACTCCCGACGGTCATGCGCCGCCATATCTTTACCGGCGCCATGGGCGGCGCCTACGGCCTGCTGACTACCCACATCTTCTTTGTGGCGTTCGGCAACGCCCTGGGCGTTACCGTGTTTCAGTGGGGCCTCTACGGCGCCATCACAACCTTTGCCCTGGCGTTTCAACTGCTGTCGGCGCACTGGGCGGCGCAGCTCGGCCAGCGCAAGCTTCTCTGGTGGGCCACGGAAACCCTCTCGCGCGTGCTGAAAGCCATCGGCCTGGTAACCGCCTTCGTCTTCTATACGCAGGGCAACCTGCCCGCGGCCGCCTTCAGCCTGATCTTCTGGCTGTGCATGTCGGGCGTGCTCGCGGCCATGTCGCAGCCGATCTGGTTCAGTTGGCTGGCGGACATCATCCCCGCGCCCATCCACGGACGGTTCATGGGCCGCCGCGACGTCTGGGTATCGCTGTTTATCGTGGCGCTGGCGGTCCCCGCCGGCTGGGCGTCGGATGCCTTCGCGGGCGACGCCAAGACGGCCGTGCTGATGACCATCCTGATGGCCGGTATCGCGCTGGGCATGATGGACGTGTCGATTCACCGGACGATTCCCGAGCCGCCCATGGCCCCGGACCGCGAGACCACGTTCCGCGAACGCATCCTTACGCCGCTGCGCGACCGGAATTACCGCCCGTGGCTGCTCTTCGCGGGGGCGTGGAATTTCGCCGCGTTCCTGGGGAACACCCTGGCGAACGTGTATTTCATTGACCACCTGGGCCTGAGCAAGGACTTCCTGGGCGGAGCCGTGGTGCTGATCGCGGTGCCGTTGCTGGCGATTGCGGTTACCTCGCGCTGGTCGGGCGTGCTGGTCGACCGGCTTGGCGTGCGCCGGATGCTGGCGGTGTCGCATCTGTGCTGGGCGGTTGTGCCCATCTTCTGGGTGGTGGCCACGCCGCGGACCGCCCTGTTCTGGCTGACGGTGAGCATGGTCATCAGCGGCGCCGCGACCTCCCCGGCCGTCAACGCCGCCAACAAGCTCATCACGCGCACGCCTCCGCGCCACCTGCGGGCGATGTACATGGCGATGTCGACCTGCGTGGGTGCGCTGGCCGGCGGATTTGGCGCATTGTCGGGCGGCATTTTCCTGACGTGGTTCGGCGACCTCGAGTGGATCCTCGGGGGGGTAACCTTCGTTTCCTTCCACCTGCTCTTCCTTGCGTCGCTGGTGCTGCGCGTTGCCTCCTGGACATTGCTGTTGCGCATCAAGACCCCGGAATTCGACCGGCTGCCCGTAAACATCGTGCCCGACGAGGCCCCGGTCTACATTCCCTCGGAAGCCTCCCCCGAAAAAGCTGCGTAACGCTTCGCCTTCCTCAATGGCTTATTCCACCTCCAAACTTGTTTGGGGGTGCTTTGAAGCGCTGCGTGCCGCACCTGAAGCACCCCCAAACAAGTTTGGAGGTGGCATACCGGAAGGAGATGTTTTGGGTACTCCGTCAAATGCTGCGCACGCTCTCATATACCCTTTCCCTGGGGAGAGGGACTCAAAGCATTTCATTGTTCTCGCGGCTCTTGAACTCGCTTCAATTTGATCGTTGCGCCTCCTCACCGCCATATCTTGGTGATACCGGCGAACCTTTATTTCAAAACGGTGTCACATTTTGCGGGTGTGCGGCGTCTTATAGGTGGGGAAGGGCCAGTTCCATGCCTGTATACATACAACCCCGATTGGTCTAAGATGAGCGAATGTAAGCAGTTGCGATTCTGGTGACCGCTAAGGACTGAGGCAGTATGGACACGTTATCTGTCGTGCTCCGCCGGATCCGCCGCCGAATGGCGTTTCAGCAATGGCTCGCGTTCAACGTCGAGGCGCTGATGATGTCTCTGACGTTGTGCGTCGCGATCTGTATGCTGACCCGGCTGTTCCCGAGCGTCCTGGATCCCACCTACATCTATGTGGCCTGCGTGGCGTTGGGCGTGTTGGCCGCCACGGGCTGGGCCGTCTACCGGCGTCCGAAGCTGCTCGATGCCGCCCTCGAGGCCGACAAGCGCCTGGGCCTCCAGGAACGCTTGAGCAGTTCTCTTTCCCTCGAGGGTGTCGAGGGACCCATGGTCGAGGCGGTGCACGCGGATGCCCGCGGCCGCCTGGCGCAGGTCGATGCGGCAAAGGCGTTTCCGTATTACCCGCCGCGCGCGGCGCGATGGCTCGCGGTGCCGGTGCTGGCGTTTGCGGCGGCGTCGTTCGTGCCGGAGCTGGACCTGTTCGGCCTGCAGCAAAAACAGGTCGAAGCCAAGGCGAAGCTCGAGACGCGGCGCGTGCAGGCCGAGCGCATCAAGGAATTGGCGAAACCCATCCGGGAGGCCGCGTCGACCTACGGCGCCGGCGACATGGCCGACATGCCCAAGGCGCTCGAGCAACTGGCCGACCAGCTTCAGTCCGGCGAGATCACGGAGAAGCAGGCCCTGGCGAAGGTATCGAGCCTGTCCGAGGATTTGCAGAAGCGCCAGGAAAACCTCAAGCAGAACATGCCCACGCCCCAGCTCCTGGACAACTTGGCGGAGTATGGGGCGGCCCGCGACGCGGCGAAGAGCATCCAGAAGGGCGAGTTCGGCCAAGCCGCCAAGGAGATGCAAAAGCTTGCCGAGAAGATGAAGAAGGGCGAGCTGTCGCCGGAGGAAAAGAAGAAGCTCTCCGAGGGTATGAAGAAGCTGGCCGATTCGCTCAAGAGCGGCAAGATGGGCGCAAATCCGGAGCTCGCCAAGGCGCTCGAAAAGGCCGCCGAGAGCATGGAAGGCGCATCGGGCGACATGGCGGGCATGGAAGAGGCGCTCAACGACCTCGAAAACGTCGAGTTGTCCATGAAGGATCTCGCGTCGGCAATGGAACAGTTGCAGAAGCTCAACGTCGCCCAGGCGCAAATGATGAAGTGGAAGCAGGGCCAGTTGGGGCCCAGCAAGTTCTGCCGGAACTGCGGCAAGGCGTTGAAGCCCTGCAAGGAAGGCAAGAACTGCAAGGGCTGCAAAGACGGGCAGTGCTCGGGCGTCTGCGGCAGTTGTGCGGGCGAAGGAATGGGCGCGGGCATGGGCGGGGCCGGCATCGGCCAGGGCAACACGACGGGTCCCCTGGGCGACGTGAACGATGCGTTTGAGCCGACGATGCTGCCGGGCCAGATGACCCAGGGTAAGGCGCTGCTGGACATCGTGCAGCGGACCGCGCCGAATCCGGAGGATGCCCAGTCGACGGCGGAATTCATCGAGGGAGTCGTGGTCGACGCGCAGCAGGAGGCCGAGCAGGCCTTGACCAAAGAGGAAATCCCGACGGGCTCGAAGGAGTTCGTGCGGCAGTATTTCGGATCGCTGGAACCCGAGAAGGCGGAAGCGCAGTAATTACGGACATGCCACCTCCAAACTTGTTTGGGGGTGCTTAAGGGTTGAGGTGGAAACTGGAATCATTGCTTGAAACTTGAAGCACCCCCAAACAAGTTTGGGGGTGGCATGTCCGTTCCGTAGTGTAGAGAGGGAGTTCCTGGCTTTGCGGTAAACGGCCCGCCTGGGGAGGCGGGCGTTATGGGGATCGTGCGCACACAACGCTTCGGCGTGGAGTGAGTTTGTGGGACTGACTAGGCGGCAGTTCCTAGAGCGGTCGATCGAGGCATGCGGCGTGGGAACGGCCGCGCTGTGCCTGAACGGCTGCGGGGGAACATGGTCGTCCACGCGCGGGAAAGCCCGTGTTTGGGGCGGACCGGGCCGCCGCGACGGGCAGTTCATCAAGCCGCGCGCCATCGCCGCAAACGGCGGCGAGGTCTTCGTCGTCGACGTCACGGGGCGCGTGCAGGTCTTCACGCCCGAGGGCGACTTCAAACGTCTCTGGTCCACGCCCGACTACCGCAACGGCACGCCCACCGGCCTCGCCTTCGATCCCCAAGGCAATGTCATCGTCCCCGACACGCACTACAGCCACATCCTGACCTACGATCGCAGCGGCACGTTGCTCGACCAATGGGGCGAGTACGGCAAGGCGCCGGGACGCTTCATCTACCCCACCGACGTCGTACTGGGTCCGGACGGCACGTATTACATCAGCGAATACGGTCTCGACGCGGATCGTATGCAGGTATTTGACGCATCGAAGAAGCTTCTGCGCTATTGGGGCGGCACCGGCGAGGCGCCGGGCCAATTCAGCCGGCTCATGGGAATCGAAATGAATTCCAAGGGCCTTCTCTTCGTCGCGGACACGGGCAACCACCGGATCCAGTGCTTCAACTCGCAGGGCAGCCTCATTCGCGTCATCAGCGGCGCCGGCACGGAATCGGGCAGGATAAAGTTCCCCTACCAACTGGCGCTGGCCCCGGACGGCACGGTCTTCACCTGCGAATACGGTAACCACCGGATCTCGCGCTTCAATGCGGACGGCACGTTCGTTGCCACGCTGGGCGGTCCGGGTCGTGCGCCGGGACAGTTCAACGGGCCGCGCGGCGTCGCCGTGTCGGACGACGGCTGGGTCTTCGTGGCGGATACCGACAACCACCGCGTCCAGCGGTTCAGACTGGAGGCGTGGTCGTGATGTATTTCCCACGCTTCGCCTTCCCCTGGGCCTTGCTGCTGCTGCTCGCGATTCCATGGTCGATTTACATCGGCATGAAGATCCGCTCGCTGTCGGGCGGCCGCAAGTGGACCGCCATTCTGTTGCGCTCGATCATCCTGTTCTGCCTCATCGCGGCGCTGGCGGGCGCGGAATGGGTCCGCAAGACCGACAAGCTCGCGGTCTTTTTCCTGCTGGACCAGTCGGACAGCGTGCCGGAAGACGTGCGGCTCGCCTCGGCGCAGGCCGTGCGCAACGCCGCCGAGCAATACATGACCACGAAGGACGAGGCGGGCGTGATCGTCTTCGGTGACGAGGCGAGCATCGAGTTGGCCGTGGGACCGAAGCTCGACCTGCGCAAGATCTACTCCTACGTGGGGCGCGAGCAGTCGGACCTGGCCGGAGCGCTGCGCCTCGCGATGGCGGCGTTCCCGCAAGGGTACAAGAAACGCATCGTGGTGCTGTCGGACGGCAACGAAACGCGCGGCTCGGCCCTTGAAGAGGTCAAGCTGGCGCGGTCCGCCGGCGCGGCGGTGGACGTGGTGCCGCTCATCATCGGCGGGCGCAACGAGGTGCGGCTGCGTGAGGTTTCGGCGCCGGGCCGCGTCAATGCGAGCGAGCCGTTTCGGGTGCGGGTCGTGGTGCAGGCGGACCAGGACTGCAAAGCGACCCTGCGCCTCTTCCAGCGGGCGGGCGGAGCGAAGCGCCTGCTGCAACCGGTCGAGGTGACCTTGCAGAAAGGCGACAACACGTTCCTCCTGCCGCAGGAACTGTCCGGGGCGGGCTTCTACGAGTACGAAGCGACGGTCGAATCGGACGCGGACACCATCCTCGCCAACAACGAGTCGCAGGCCTATACGATTGTCTATGGCGAGCCGCGCGTGCTCTACGTCGAAGGCAATCCCGAGGAATCGACGTTCATCGCGCCCGCGTTGTTGCGCGAAGGCGTAAAGGTTGATCAGGTTCACGCGACGGAGATTCCCGTATCGCTCGCCACGTTCCAGAACTACGACGAGGTCATCCTCTCGAACGTCAGCAGCACGGATCTCAGCGCGGACCAGTTGAAGCTGATCGAGGTGCTGGAACGCGACCTGGGCATTGGGCTCGTGATGGTCGGCGGACCCGAAACCTTCGGCGCGGGCGGATTCCAGAACACGCCGGTGGAAAAGGCGCTGCCGGTGTCGATGGACATCAAGCAGCGCAAGATCCTCCCGCGCGGCGCCCTGGTGCTCGTCCTGCATACCTGCGAGATTCCCGACGGCAACGCCTGGGCGCGCGACATCGGCCTCGCGGCGCTCGAGGTGCTGTCGTCGCAGGATCTCATGGGCACGCTGATGTACGGCGGCCAGGGCGACAGTTGGCTCTATACGCTCCAGCCCGTGCGCGACAAGGTGCGCATGCGCCAGGCCCTGCGCTCCGCTCAGCCCGGCGACATGCCCGCGGTCGAGCCGACGCTGAGGATGGCCTACGACGCGCTCGTGGGCGCAAACGCGGCCGTGAAGCGCGTGGTGATCATTTCGGACGGCGACCCGCAGGGGCCCTCGTCGGGACTTCTGGCCAGCTTTGCCGCCGCGAAGATCTCCATCAGTTCGGTGTGCATCGCGCCGCATTCGGCCAACAGCGAGGAAATGCTGAAGTGGATCGCGCAGCGCACGGGCGGCAACTACTACTTCGTCACCGATCCGCAGAAACTGCCGCAGATCTTCACCAAGGAAGCGGCCATTGTTAAGCGCGGGCTCGTGATCGAGGAGCCCTTCACCCCGAAGGTGATGCACGATTCCGAACTCCTGCAAGGCCTCGTCGAGGAAGGGTTGCCGCAGCTTCGCGGTTACGTGGCCACCTCGGCGAAGGAGAACGCGACCATTCCCCTGGTGTCGCACGAGCAGGATCCAATCCTGGCGCAGTGGCGCTACGGACTCGGCAAGTCCGTGGCCTTCACGTCGGACGCGACGAACCGCTGGGCGGCGGACTGGGTAAGCTGGAAGGGCTTCGACCGCTTCTGGGCACAGACCGTGCGCTGGGCCATGCGCGAACTCAAGCCGACGGGCTTCCGCGTCGAGACGAGCGCGAAGGACGGCATGGGCCACGTGCGCATCGACGCCGTGGACGAGCAGGGCAAGTTCATCAACTTCCTCAAGCCGGAGGGCGTCGTGACGGGACCGCCCCCGGACCTCGCGCGCGAGAACCTCTCGCTAATGCAAACCGCACCGGGCATCTACGAAGGCTCGTTCCCGCTCGGCAACCGCGGCCTTCTCGAGCAACTGGCCATCGCGGGCGGCGGGCGCGTCATGCAGGCCGAGGAAAATCCCTTCGATCACAACCTTCCGTCGTCCGCGACGGTAACGCCGCTGTGGCTGAGTCTTGTGATCATTGCGGCGTGCCTGTTTCCCTTCGAGATCTTCGTGCGGCGCGTGGTGGTGGACTTCGGCGCGCTGTGGGCCTTTGCGCTCGCGGGCATGCGCAAGCTGCCCGGCCTTAAGCGCCTGGTGCCCCATCCGAAACCGCGGCCCATCGTCGCAACCGGCACCTACGGCGGCGTCGCAAGTCGCGAGTATGCCTACGCCTCGACCGGCAACGAGCCGAACCTGTCCGCCGGAGGCGCCGCGCCGCCCGCTGCGCAGGATGGCGCAGAGACTCCCGTGGAAACGCCCGCGGCGCAGGTGGCCGCGCGCACCGAATACACCCGGCAGTTGCTCGCCGCCAAGCAGCGCGCCCAGGAAAAACAGGCGCGCCGCACCGGCCCAATCACCGACGACAAGGATAAGGAGAACCCGTGATGGCATCCGTAATGGACGTCGAACGCACCGCCCAGGAGTTCCGCGATCGCTTCAGCGTTTTGAAGTCGGAGGTGGGCAAGGTGATTGTGGGCGCGGAGAGCGTCGTGGACGGCGTGTTGACCTGCCTGTTCGCGGGCGGGCACTGCCTGCTCGAGGGCGTGCCGGGGCTCGGCAAGACGATGCTCGTGCGCACCCTGAGCGAGGCGCTGAGCCTGCGCTTCTCGCGCATCCAGTTTACGCCCGACCTCATGCCGGCCGACATCATCGGCACAAACATGATCGTCGAGGACGAAACCGGCAAGCGCGAGTTCACGTTCCGGCCGGGACCGATCTTCGCCAACCTCGTGCTCGCGGACGAAATCAACCGCGCCACGCCGAAGACGCAATCGTCGCTGCTCGAGGCGATGCAGGAGCACACGGTGTCCGTGGCGCGCACGATTCATCGCCTGGAGGAGCCGTTCTTCGTGCTCGCCACGCAGAACCCCATCGAAATGGAAGGCACCTATCCGCTGCCCGAAGCGCAGATGGACCGCTTTTTCTTCAAGCTCGTGGTGGACTATCCGACCCGCGACGATTTGCTGTCCATCCTCGATCGCACCACGAAACGCGAGGTGCCCACGGGCCAGGCGGTCATGGACGGACACGAGATCACGCGCTGG
>JAVEWL010000136.1:0-10158 GCA_034004565.1 FCB group bacterium
CAGGAAGAACAGAAGGAAGATCCGGCCCCCGTCGACAAAGGGTCCGCGGACCTCCTCAGCAACGCGGACATCGAAAGCCTCCTGGCCGAGATCGAGTCCGGTACACAGGATGCTCAGCCTGCGGATGCGCCGGACCCGAACGCCGCTGGCGGGACCGCTGAACTTCTCAACAACGACGATCTTGACTCGCTGCTGGCCAGCCTGAATTCGAGTCCGCCGGTCGACCCCGAAGCATCCGATTCGGGTGAGCCGGCACAGGTTCCCGCGGAATCGGCCGCCGAGCCGCCGCGGGCTGACGGGGCTCTGGACGGTGGCACCCTCGAAGGAGAGACCCCGCCCGCGGAAGATCCCAAACCCGCTTCGGCGGTCGAAGGCGCAGCGCCCGCCACCGCAACCGCCAAGGAAGAGCCCGCGGCCCAAGGGGAGATACTCTCCCAGGATCTCATCGAGTCCCTCGTGCGGGGCGCGCGACATCGGCAAGGCGAACCTGATGTGGCCCCGCCGGCCGAGCCGCCGGCCGCACCGCCGCCGCAAAAGCAAGTGGCCGTTGAAGAACCGCTTCCCGCGCCGTCTGTGGAGGCGCCGCCGCGAAAGCGGGGTTGGCTCACGACCCGGCTGGCCGCCTCGCTCGCGTTGGGCTTCTTTTCCGGTGCGTGCGTGTTTCTCTACCTCGCGTCGCACCCCTACCGCGCATTCGATGCGAAGACGATGAACGAACTGCGTGTGACGGTTCCCGGTCAGGCATTGGGCGTGGCGAGCGGTCTTGCGAAGGGAGATCGCTTCAGCGAGGCGCGCAACGAATTGAAGCCGGCTCTGGAGAACCTGCCTCCCGGCGAAGCGCGCACCGATGCGGAGTTCCTCGATATCGAGGCGGCGTACAACCTCCTCCCGGACAACGCGAAGGTGCCTGTTCTGAAGGACATGATTCGTACCATCGACCGGCTGCTGGGCGAAGCGCCGGCGCACCCGAAAGCGCTCGATGCGCGGCTCTGGAAAGCCGATCTGCTCCAGCGCGCCGAAATGTCCGAAGCCGCCTACGAGGCTTACAGCCAAGTTCTCACGCAGTCCGACAACCCGCCGGGTCTTGACAAGGGCCTGCTCGGCGCAGCCAAATCAGCCCTCCATATCGAGCGTCCCAACGACGCCATCAACCATCTGCGGCGGTTGCTCCAGGCGTTTCCGAACTCGCCCCTGCGCGGCGAAGCGGAGTACTGGCTGGGCAACGCGTATCTCGACGCGGGCGACATGGAAGCGGGACGAATGACGCTGATGAGCGTCGCCAGGTCGAATCGCGACTCGGAATTGGGTGCCGACGCCTACGCGCGCCTGGGCGGGCTCAGCTACGACGCCGGTGACTACGACGAGGCCATCCGCCTGTTTGAGGCCCGACTTCAAACCGCCACCAAGGTCGCGGGCAATGACAAGATCTACCTCCTCCTCGCACGGGCGCACCGGGTAAAGAGCGAACTGGCGCAGGCCGAGCGCGTGCTGCGCGAACTGATCGACTTCTTCCCCGAGAGCGCGCAGATTCCCGCGGCGCTCGTGGAACTCAGCCAGGTGCTCGAAGGGCTTGGACGGCGGGACGAGGCGGTTCAGATTGCCAAGCAGGCCGCGCAACAGTATGCGAACGACCCGGCCGTGCTCGAGAATGCCGGGTATTTCCTCGTGGACACGGGCGAAGCCGCGGCGGGCGCCGATACGCTCGTGGCGGCGGAGCGGGCCGGCGCGGAGAATCCAGCGGTGCTGCTCGAGGCGGCGCGTCAGTATCGCGCGGCGAAAGACCTCGACAAGGCCGCCGAAATCTATCAACGGCTGCTGGACGACTATTCGAACGCCACCGAAGCGTTCCAGGCGGGCATCGAACTGGCCCGAGTGGACTTCGAGAAAGGCCACGTTCGCGACGCGCTCGCGCGCATGGAGCAAAACGCCATCGATGCCAAGGGCCGGCCCGCGTACGCCCAGGCGCTCGATGCGCTGGCCTCCCTGTACGACGAAGTGGGGCTGCGCAACCGCGCCACCGAAGCCTTCCGCGAGATGGCCGGGGAGACCTCCGATTCCGTGATGCTGGCCCGCGCGGCCTTGACCCTGTTCGACGCCGGCCAGGCGGAGGACGGCCTCACGCTAATGGGACGCATTGACAAGGGGGCGCTCCCGGAAGCGCTCGCGTACGGCCTGCTGATGCGCCAGGGCAGGGTCTTGGCCGAGACGAACCCGGAGCAGGCCCTGGCCCTGATGGAACAGGCCTACACGGGCTACCCGGACGATCGGCGGCCCGAAGACGTGCAGCGGTTGCTGGAAGCCTACCTTGCGCTCGATCGCACTGCGGCCGCGCGTGCGCTCGTGCTGGACGCCGAGACGCGCGCCAGGAGCAATCCAAGCGAAATCCCCACGCTCGAAGCCGCCGCGGCACGCTGGGGCGATCACCTCTTTCAACGGGGCGACTACACGGCGGCGGCGGAAGGCTATGCGCTGGCCTCGAACGCGGCCGGAGGCGACCCAAAGGCCTCCCGCAGCGAAACGAGCGTGTGGAGCCGCTATCAACAAGCCAATTGCCTGTTCCGCCAGGAAAACCTCATCGCTTGTCTGCCGCTGTTCGAGGAAGTCGCCGGCGGCACGTCGCCGTGGAGTGATTTGGCGCGTGCCAAGGCCGACTATGTGGGCCTGGAGATGCGCCGGCGCGGCATTGTGCCGCCTGCGCCGGTGCCGGCCGCAACGGAACCGCCCGCGCCTGCCGAACCGTCCCAACAAACCCCGGTCGCTCCGCCTCAGCCGGAGCCCGCGCAACCTGCCGCGGCGGAAGCCACGCCGCCCGCAAGCGAAGGATGATGACAATGCCAAACGACGACCTGGTCGAGCGAATGAAGATCTTCTTCGACCGCCAGAAACGTTTCTGCGAATCGTGCCTCGAGGATATGGAGACGACGCCGGCGGACGTTGAAGACGAAACGCTTGCACCCATCGTCGAGCGGCACCGGCTGCACGCGGTCGGCCGGGAAGCGCTTGAAAAGGAGTTTGCGGGATTGCGCGCGGAATGGGATGCGGACACCCGCCTCACGGACGCGCAGCGCGCCGAGGTGCGCAAGGTGTCGGATAGCCTCGAGCCGCTCCGCAAAAGGCTCGCCGAGCGCAATGCCGAATGGAAGAAGTGGGTGGATCAGCGGATGCTCGGGCTTACGAAGGAAATCACGGACCTGGCCCGAGGCCGGGCGGATGTTGCCCGTTACGACAACACGCGTTCCATGGACGCATCCTTTATCGACGAGAAGATATGAGCGAATCCGGCACCGATATGAAGGCCTTGGCCGACGCCTTCGAATTGTTTACGCGAACGACGCAGACGATGGAAGAGTCGTTTCGCCGGCTCGAGACCCGCGTCGAGGAACTCGACCGCGAACTGGCCGAGAAGAACCGCGAGCTCGCCCTGACCAGCGATTACCTTCGGTCAATCCTGAACAGCATGTCGGACGGCGTCGTGGCCGTCGATACGGACGGCGTGCTCACCACCTTCAACCGCGCCGCCTGCGCCATCCTCGGGTTCGATGCCGAAGAGTCGCTGGGACGTCCGTTTGCGGATGTGTTCGGCCGAGACTTCTCGGCGGGGCCCGGTCGCCGCGTAACGGAATTGCGCAGCAAGGACGGCAAGACCGTGCCGGTCAGCGAGAAGGATTCGCCCCTATCCGACAGCGCGGAAACGCGCATCGGTACCGTGAAGGTGTTTCAGGACCTGACGGAACTGGAATCCTTGCGGGAGCAGGTCCAGCGCAAGGATCGCCTGGCCGCCATTGGCCAGATGGCCGCCACGGTGGCCCACGAGATCCGCAATCCGCTGGGCGGGCTTCGCGGCTTTGCGGCACTGCTCGCGCGCGACATCGAAGCCGATGACCCGCGGGCGCGACTGGTCGAGAAGATCCTGCAAGGCGCAAAGGACCTCGACGGCGTGGTTTCGCAATTACTCGAGTACACGCGCCCATTGCGGCTTCGCCTGCGGCCGGTCTCCTGCCAATCCGTCGTCGGGGCGGCGGTGGGCTATGTCGACACCGAGGGCCGTGTGGAGATCCGCCAGGACATTCCGGAAGACCTCACGCTCATGGTCGACGCGGACCTCATGCGCCAGGTGTTCCTTAACATTGTGCTGAACGCCGTCCAGGCCGTGGAAGGCGCGGGCGAAGTCTGGATCGCGGCCTCAATCGACGGCGATATCGCGCGGGTATCCGTGCGGGATACCGGCTGTGGCATGACGGACGAGCAGCTTCAGCATGTTTTTTCACCGTTCTACACCACCAAGGAAAAAGGCACGGGCCTGGGGCTGGCCCTTGCCGCCAAGATCGTGGAAAGCCACGGCGGTTCTGTCGAAGCGCAGAGCACGCCGGGGAAGGGCGCCACGTTTCAGGTTCGGATACCCCGGGCGGACTAAGCTATGTCGAAATCGCGGATACTGGTCGTTGACGATGAAGCGCTCATGCGCGAGTACGTGGAAGAGGCCCTCCTGCGCGCGGGCTATCAAGTCGATAGCGCGGGGAGCGGGCGCGAAGCCGTGGCCGCCTTGCAGGCCAACGGCTACGACGTCGTCATCACAGACCTCAAGATGGCGCCGATGGACGGCATCGAGGTGCTGCGCAACGTGCGCGTCCTCAGCGAGCACACGCGCTGCATCGTCATGACCGCGTACGGCACCATCGAGACCGCCGTGGCCGCCCTGAAGGAAGGCGCCGACGACTACATCCTGAAGCCTTTCGCGCCGGACGAACTGGAACTCGCCGTGCAGCGCGCGCTGGACCGCGAGCGGCTTGCCCTCGAAAACTCGTACCTGCGCGGCGAGATCAACCAGCCCTACGACTTCGGCAGCATGATCGGCGAAAGCGTCGCGATGCGCCACGTGTACGAGCAGGTGAAGAAGGTCGCCGGCAGCCGCGCCACCGTGCTCATTCGCGGCGAAAGCGGCACGGGCAAGGAACTCGTTGCGCGCGCCATCCACTACTCGGGTTCGCGGCGCGATCGGCCGTTCATCAAGGTCAACTGCGCGGCCCTGTCCGCGGGCTTGCTCGAGAGCGAGCTTTTCGGACACGAGAAGGGCTCGTTCACCGGCGCGCACGATCGCAAGATCGGCCGCTTCGAACTGGCCGATACCGGCACCCTGTTGCTTGACGAAGTCAGCGAAATCGGTCCCGAACTCCAGCCCAAGCTGCTCCGCGCGCTGCAAGAACGCGAATTCGAACGCGTCGGCGGCACGCAACCCATCCAGGTCGACACGCGCATCATCAGCACCTCGAACCGCGCGCACGAACAGGCGGTCGAGGAGGGTAAGTTCCGCGAGGATCTCTTCTTCCGGCTTAACGTCATTGCGATCCACCTGCCGCCCCTGCGCGACCGTCCCGAAGATATCCCCGCCCTGATGGACTTCTTCCTCAAACGCTACGTTCAGGAAAACGGCCGTAATATGAGCGGCTATAGCGAGGAAGCCCGGGAATTGTTCACCGAGTACGACTGGCCCGGCAACGTGCGCGAACTGCAGAACGCCGTCGAGCGCGCGGTCGTGCTGTCGGCCGGCCCAATCCTCCAGGCCGAGGACTTCGCCCTGGGCATCCGCCGCGCGTCCTCCAGCAACGGCAACGGCGTGTCCGTCCCCATCGGCACAACCGTCGCCGACATGGAGCGAAAACTCATCCTTTCCACGCTCGACCACTACGGCCAAAACCGAACCCACGCCGCAAAGGTGCTCGATATCAGCGTCCGAACCCTGCGCAACAAGCTCAAGGAGTACTTCGGGTAGATCGGTTCGGAATTGCCATGAGAGCCCTCACCCCTGTAAAACCCTCTCCCAGAGGAAGAGGGGGAAAACTCCAGCAGGGTGTAGCGCTTGGTTCTTTGCCCAACAACGCGACCCTCTCCCCCAACGGGCTCCCTCTCCCCTTGGGAGAGGGGCGGGGTGAGGGCTCACACATCAAGCTTTGTGTTCCCCCAGCAGCCTCAGGGCACGTTCGCGGCGCGTTGAGCTCCCCGGAATCTGCCTTGTATTGCCACCTGTAAACAAAATTTCTTGCGTTGAAACCAGTGGAACCGCGAAGCTGCAAAACAAAGGACTTGATGTTTCTAGTATACTAAGCTAAATTCTATTATTCGTCACGTTCATACTATTCTCCGGGCAAATGCGGTATGCAAAACAACGGTCCCCTCCGACTCGTAGTAACCTGCGCCTGCGGTATGCGCATGTGGGTAACGCAAGCCCACATGGGCATGACCGGGCATTGCCGGCGCTGCGGTCAGACCATTCCCGTCACGCCCGAGAATACGGCGGAAGCTCCCCAAACCGCCGCCGATACCCCCGAACGCGCGCAACGGCACGCCCAAACCCTCCTGGAGCAGGCCCTGCGCCTCATTCGGGCACAGCAGTACGAAAAGGCCCTTCAGATCCTGGCGGCCGTGCTGAGCCTGGACGATGCGAGCGCGGAGGCGTGGTACTGGCGTGGCTATTCCCTTTCGAAGGTCGGTGCCTATGCGGACGCTTGCGATGCCCTGAAGCGCGCCTCCGGCCTCGGTCGCGGCGACGTAACCCAACTCCTGGCGCGCGTCGAGGCGCTGCGCGAATGGGAGTCGGGTCCCGAGGTTCTGCTGAACGTGCCCGTCTACCGCCAGGCGAAACCCCGCGCGGAAGCACGGCAGTACCGCGTGCGCCTGTTCAACACGCCCCCCGAAGTGCTGCAGGCCGCCGGCGACCCCGTTGCGGCGGCCGAAGCGCGCTACATTCAGGATCTGTACAACAACGTCCGCGCCGGCACGCCCGCGCTCGTGGGCGTCGACGGCGAAATGGACGAAGCCTCGCGCATGCTGGCCGCGCGAAAATTCGCGGCGGCTATTCCGCTTCTCGAAGCCTGTGCGGCGGGCTACCGCAACATTGGCCATGCCTGCGCGTGGGATTGCGCCGACGCGGTGTGGAATCTGGGGTACGCCATGGCCCGGTCGGGGCGCGTTGCGGAAGGGCTCGATTGCCTGCAAACGGCCGCGGCGATGCTCGCGAAGCAGGGACGTATGAAATGCTGGGTCCGCTGCGTTATCACCACGCTGACGCACCGAAAGGAACCCTCGATTCTGGAATTCCCAAGCGCGGAAACCGATTTGCTCGTGCAGGTGTGCAAGCAACTGGGACTGCGCAGCGAACTGCTCTGGATACACATTCTCATGGTGCGCGCGCTGCTCGAACGAGGCCGCTTGCGCGAGGCCCAGCGCATCTGGACCCTCGTTCGGCCCCTCGCGTTGCAGACGGGCGGCACCGCCTCGGAAGAGCATATTCGCCTTCGAATGAAGCTCACTCCCGAAGCCTGCCTGCGCGCCGTGGTATACCGGCTGACGGAAACGTCGCCAAAGGGCGTGGTCAGCGCGCGGCGCGCCCTCCTCGAATGGGACCGGCAGGAAAAGCCCCCCGAGCAATGCCTCGAGGCGTTGCGCGCCATTCAACTCGCGGAAAGCCTGGGCTACGAAGAGGCGGACCTCAAGAAAATGGCGGCGGAACTTTGTTGCGAGCTCGCGATCCATGCCTATGCCGCCAACGACTGCGCCCGCGGGCACGCGTGGTGGCGCGCGGCACTGGACCGCGACCCGGACATTCAACTGCATGCGCACGGCTTGACGCGGCGTCCGCTCACCCGGACACGGCGCCAAGGCCTGACCCGGCTTCTCGACGAGCGTGTCCGCCAGGAGGCCACCCCCGAGGCCCAGGCCGCACTGGCGGGCTTGCTGGTGGTCCACGCGCTCGAATCGCTCGAACACGGCCACGAGGACAAGGCGTCTTCCTCGTTGAAGATTGCCGTTACGCTCGGACTGCGGCAGGAAGATCTCCGGCGGCAGATCCAGGCCCTGGGCCTGGCCGACGCGCAGTGGGGCCGCCTGGGCCCCTCGGCCGGTCTTGCCTGGACCGCCGCGCTGGTGTCGGCCGTCGAAAAGAATGTGGCGCTCGAACAGTCCGCGCCCGTGGAGCCCCAGGGAAACACCTGGCTGGGGAGCGGCATATGAGCGAGCGGCCGGAGAGCGTCTACGAAGAGGAGGTCAACCGCTTCCTGCGATTCACAGAAGGCGCTACGGCCTGCCCGGACGACTTGAACGAATGCCTTTGGAGAATGGGGAACTCGACCGAGGACGATGCGCTCCTGCACGAATACCGGCGGATCGGTATGGACGCGCCCGCCTGGATGCGACTGGAAGCGGAGCGGCGGAGCCGCGTGTCCCCGCACGAGCGCCTGCGCGAGTCTTGGGTAGAACTCCTGACGAAGCTGCACTTTCCCGGCGACGCGGCGCCCGCCACGGAATTCAGCGAGACGGGCGTGCAATTGCTCGAGGGTCTTATCGCCGCGCTGGAGCGTGCGGGCGAACCCCTCGAGTCGGCCCGTACGCGCGCCGTGATGGCGTTGCACGATCTCGTCCTTCATCCCGAGCGTTACCCGGCGTTGCGAGCGCAGGCCGGCCTTACATCCGCGACCGATACGGATGAAGAAACCCGCTCGGATGCCTTGCCCGCGGGACTGACGCCCCTGCCGTGGTGCAAGCCGGATACGGAAGCGCCCTCCAGCGACGTGCCACCGCTGGTGCCGCGGGAACTCTTTCTTGAGCCGGGCGACGAGTCCGCTGTCTTTCCCGCGCGCGCGGCCCAGCCGCCGGCTCGCGTCGAATCGCCGCCCGTCGCGCCTTCCCGGCCAAGCCCCGGCCCAACGCCTCACGAAGACCCGCACGAGCACGATACCTGGGTGAGCAAAAACCTTCGCTTCAAGAGTGATCGGTAAACTCCTTTTCCGTTCATGATACGAACGATTCGCGGATCCGCCTCGGTTTTAGTATCATTGCCGCGATGCCATCGTTGAGCAACTCCGGGGAATGGAGACCTCTGAATGATCACGCTTCAGCAAATCTTGACCTATGCCGTTAAGCACGGCGCTTCCGACGTCCACCTGACCGTGGGCAGTCCGCCCGCCGTGCGCGTGGACGGCAACATTCGATTCATTGGCGAGGAAGTTCTCCACTCGGAGGATACCGAACGGTTTCTCGACGATGTCATGAAACCGGAGCAGAAGCATAAGTTCATGGAAACGGGCGACTTCGACGTGGCGCACAGCGTGCCGGGTCTGGGCCGGTTCCGTGTGAACATCATGAAACAGCGCGGCAGCGTCGGCATCGTGATGCGGCACGTGAAGGCGAAGATTCCGAACTTCACGGATCTCAATCTGCCCACCGCCAGCATGGACATTATCTGCGAGTTGCGGCGCGGACTGATGCTCATTACCGGCACGACCGGTAGCGGTAAATCCACGACACTGGCGGCCATTATCGACCGCATCAACACGGAACGGCGCAGTCACATTGTCACAATCGAGGATCCCATCGAGTTCTTGCATTCCAACAAGCGCAGCATTGTGACGCAGCGCGAGGTGCACCTCGATACGCACGACTACCACACGGCCCTGCGCGCCGCGATGCGTGAAGACCCCGATATCATTCTCATCGGCGAGATGCGCGACGCCGACACCTTCGCGGCGGCCATGAGCGCGGCGGAAACGGGGCACCTCGTGTTCAGCACTTTGCACACTACGAACGCGATGATGACCGTCGACCGCATTTTGGATCTTTTTCCCTCGAATCAGCACGATCAGATTCGCTCGCAGCTTTCGATGCAAATGCGCGGCGCCGTGGCTCAGCGGCTGCTGCCCGCGTTGGACGGCAAGGGCCGCGTGCCGGCCGTCGAGATCCTGTTCAGCAACCCGGCCGTGGCCGCACTCATCAAGGAAAACAACATCAAGCAAATCCCCACGGCCATTTCTTCGGGCAAGGAAGAGGGAATGCAGTCCTTCAACATGAGCCTCGTTGACCTCATCAAGCGCAAGCTCATCAGCGAAGAAGAGGGTATGTGGGCATCGGACAACCCCGACGAACTCAAGATGAACCTGCAGGGCATCTACCTGAGCAGCGGCCGAGGTGGCATCTTGAAGAAATAGCCTTCGAAAGAAGATCACCACCAAGACTCAAAGTACCGTAATAGAGGAGCCACCTTCAGTCGGGGGAACCCCAACTGCGGTGGCTTTTCTCTTGCAGTACTTTGTGTCTTTGAGTCTTGGTGGTGATCTTCTACCCTGCGGTGCTGCCCGTGCGGTAGCCAGCGAGGTCGAGGGCCACGAA
>JAVEWL010000137.1:0-10151 GCA_034004565.1 FCB group bacterium
GACATTTCATAGCTCCCATACTTCCCATGACTCCCATACTTCCCATTCCCCGAGCCGGAAAGCGGGGACAGTTTCCACTTTTGGTCATCGGGACTGGTTGACTGTTTGGGCGGAGGCAAATCGGGGGCTTCGCAGGTTGCCGGAAGCTTGCCAAGAGTGGAACAGTCCCCGTTTTCCGTGCACTTGGTAATGATTCCTTGGGGGAGGTTCTCCGCGTTCGGGCTACCTCAGCTCAGATTCGTCCCATTCGTGGTTGCAGTTCTTCGTGTCTTTGTGCCTTGGTGGTGATCTTTCCGAGCACCGGGTTTGCTTTTGCGGGAATCGATGGGCATTGTAGTGGCCCAGTGGTGTTGGCAGCATTTGTCGGAGGCTTCGTACCATGGTAAATCCCAATAGCGGCCTGAATCGGCGCGATTTCCTTAAAGCGGGCGTAACCGTTGCGGCCGCGGCATCCATGCTCGGCGCGGCCCCGGCGGCCAAAGACATCCAACCGGACAACTCGGCCATCCCCACACGCCCCTTCGGCAAGACCGGCCACGTGTTCCCTATCCTGGGCCACGGCGGCTCGGCCATGATGGAAAAGGAATACGCCTACTACCACCTCGATAACCCGCCGACCGTGGAAGACCGCGTGAAGATGGTCCGCGACGCCTACGACAAGGGCGTGCGCTATTTCGACACCGCTCGCATCTACCAGGAAAGCGAGCAGATCATGGGCGAGGCCCTGCACGACATCCACGACAAGGTCTACCTCGCCTCGAAAGTCATGGTGGGCACCTCGGAAGAAGTCCGGCCCAGCGTCGAAACCTCCCTCAAGACCCTCCAGATGGACTACATCGACTGCATGCAGATCCACGGGCCCACCATCGAGCAGATCAAATACGAAGGCGCGATGAAGCAGTACGAGGAACTCGTGAAACTCCGCGAGGAAGGCCTTATCCGCTTCATCGGCATCACCGGTCACGGCGCGTTCGACGAAATGTACAAGCTCATCTCGACCGGCAACTTCGATTCCGTCCTGATCGCATGCGGTTATTTCCACCGCGGCTACAAGAACCGCCACAGCGAAGCCCAGCTCGAGTGGCGCAACCTCTGCATCGATAAGGCCCACGAACTCAACATGGGCATCGTGGCCATGAAGGTGCTGGGCGCGTGGGTCATGAACCACAACGCGAAGAACATGGTGCCCGACTTCGACCCCGAACGTCTCAAGAACCTCCAGGGCGCGGCGATCCGCTACGTCATGAACGACCCGCGCATCAGCGTCCTCAACATCGGCGTATCCTTCCCGGGCGATGTCGACAAGAACCTCGCGACCATCGCCGGCGACACGAAATTCACCGAGGCCGACCGCACGCTGCTGGCGGAATTCAGCGCGAAAGCCTATCTGCATCCGAGCATTCAGGAATTGACCGTGGCCTGAGTGGGCCCGGAACAAATAAGACCCAATTGGGGAAGGAAACCGAGATGTTGCAACTCGCGCGCGTCGCATTGGTGGTGCTACTGGTGGGATTGACTGCACTGGCTTGTGAAAAACCGGTGATGGCGCCAGAGGTCCCGGCGGATCCGGCCGAGACTCCGGCGACTCCCGCCGAAACCCCGACGGCAACCGCCCCGGACCCGGCCGCTCCTGCCGACGCTCAGCCGGAAATCGCTCCCGATCCAATGGCCCCGGCCGAGGCCATGCCGACGGCCGAAACCAATCCGCTTGAAGCACTCGAAAAAGGGATGACCTACACGGGCACGCTCGGCGACAAGAGCTTTCACATGACGTTGCGTCGCGAAGGCCAGCGCCTCGTGGGCTCGTATTCGCTCGACGACACCAAGACCGAAATACCGGTCGCGGGCGCCCTGGGCGAGCAAATGGACTTCTGGTTCAACGAGTCCGCCGAACCGGAACAGATCACCGGCACCTTCGAAGGCAAGAGCCTCATGAGCGATCCCATCGAAGGCACCTGGACCAGCGCCGACAAGTCGCAGACCCAGCCATTCAAATTGAGCATGGAAAAGAAATAAAAAAACAGGGTCTAGGGTCCAGGGTTTAGGGTCTACAAGACGATTCCGCTCTTTAGACCCTAAACCCTGGACCCTAGGCCCTTCCTATGTAATTGCCGTCAGTGTCGGACTCGAAGTCGGCCAGAAAATCTGCCAAATCTTCTCTTGCCGCGACCGTCAGTTCCATGACGTGTGCGGTCTTGACCAGGTGTACGAAGAAACTCCGGTTCAGCTCCGTTACAAAATCCCTCAAAAGGTTCGCGGTAAAACATCTAACTACGTAATGCTCGTGGAACAGGCCTTCCAGGAAACGGAAGGAATACTGATGATAGCCAAGTTTCCAGAGGGCGTAATAGATTCTCTGCCTGACACTGTCATCCGTTTCCAAATCGAGCGCTTGCTGTAGATCCTTCGCACTGCCCATACTCATGGTCTTGCCGATGGCACATGCCGCGCAACCCCGGACCAGCGAACTCGGATCTTTGAGGGCCGGGACATAGACCTCCTCGGCTCCCCAAAGTTGCAGTTCCGAGGCCACATCGATGGCTGTCGCGCGGACTAATTCGTCTTCGTCGGTCGAAAGCGCTCCAATGACGGGAGCAATGTCGTCGACGAGATCGTTGAGCAGCAAGAGCTCCAGGACCTCGTCGCGATCAAGGCAATCGTGCTCCTTGGTAGCGGAAAATCGCAGGATAGCGGCCACAGACGAAAGAAAATCCGCCCGTAACTTCTGTACGGTTTCTTCGGAATCCATTTTGCTCCTCCGGACAACCTCAGAAACAAAAAACAGGGTCCAGGGTCCAGGGTTTAGGGTCTACAAGACGATTCCGCTTTTTAGACCCTAAATCCTGGACCCTAGACCCTTCTTCAATCCTACCGCTTCGCGAGCACGTCCTGCTCGTACGTCTTCACAACATCCAGCCACGCCGGGCCGACGGGAACGTTGTTCTTCAGGCAGTGGTAATCCCACACCGCCGCCCACGGCATACCCTTGATCTCTTCCAGCAGCGCAAGGCGGCTCGTGTAATCGCCTTCGATTTCCAGCTTGCGCAGCTTCTCGGTCGGCTCGAGCATCGCGATGAGCAGCGCACGGATCATGTTGCGCGTGCCGATGACCCACGCCGCGATGCGGTTGATGCTCGCGTCGAAGAAGTCGAGGCCGATGTGCGTGCGGTCGAGGAATTCGCCGCGAACCAGTTCTTCCGCGATGGCGCGCAACTCGTCGCTGAGAATGACCACGTGATCGCTATCCCAGCGCACGCCGCGGCTGACGTGCAGCAAGATCTCATCGACGAACAGCAGCACCGAGCTCAGCTTGTCCGCGATGCCTTCGGTCGGATGGAAGTGGCCGGCGTCGAGCGTGAGCAGCACGTTTTTCTTGACCGCGTAGCCCATATAGAACTCGTGCGAACCGACAACGTAGCTTTCCGAACCGATGCCAAAGAGCTTCGATTCGACGGCGTCGAGGTGGTGTTCGGTGTTGATGGGTTCGGCGAGGACCTTGTCCAGCGAGTCGCGCAGCAGTTCGCGCGGCGCCTTGCGATCGACCGGGATGTCCTTCATGCCGTCCGGAATCCAGATGTTGGTCACGCAGGTCGAGCCGAGCTCGCGACCGAAATGCGCGCCGATGCGGCGGCAGGCGATGCAATGGTCGATCCAGAACTTGCGGATGCCCTCGTCGTAGTTCGACAGCGTGAAGCCCGAATCGGCCTTCGGATGCGCGAACAGCGACGGGTTAAAGTCCATCCCCACGCCCCGCGACTTCGCCCAGTCCACCCACGCCGCGAAATGCTCCGGCTGCAGCGCATCGCGATCGACCTTCTGGCTGCCCGTCTCGGCGTACATCGAGTGCAGGTTCAGACGGTGCCGGCCGGGGATGAGGCTGTACGCCTTGTCGAGGTCCGCGCGCAACTCGTCGGCCGTGCGGGCCTTG
Organism: FCB group bacterium; assembly: GCA_034004565.1. Taxonomy (GTDB): domain Bacteria; phylum Hydrogenedentota; class Hydrogenedentia; order Hydrogenedentales; family SLHB01; genus JAVEWL01. The sequence continues at coordinate 3,929 of JAVEWL010000137.1, forward strand.
CCGGGGTAGTTGCCCGTGGCCTGGATGCCGCCGCCCGAAAGCGATTCCTTCGTTTCAAAGCCGCCCACGTCGTCGCCCTGCCAGCAGTGCAGCGACACCGGCACGCCCGCCAACCGCTCCAGCACCTTGTCCGTATAGATTCCACACTGGGCGTAACGGTCTCTTGCCGCCTCGTACGCCTTCTGCACCGACGCTTCGTTTACATTACAGGCCATTCCCGGCTCCTTTCGCTCATGCAGCCCCTGCCAAACGTGACGCCATAGCTTAAGAATAATCCGCCCCCACGGCAAGTTTGAGGAAACCACGGGGGTTTGATATGGTAGCGGAGACTGAGGGAGAAAGATTCCGCATGCTAATCGAGATCGCGGCGCAGACGGACATTGGCCGGCGAAAGAAAAAAAATGAAGATTCCTACGGCGTATTCCGCGAGGATTCGTCCGATCTGACGTTCTTCCGCGAGGGCGCCCTGCTCTGCGTGGCCGACGGACTGGGCGGGCACGTGGCCGGCCATATCGCCAGCAAGCTCGCCGTGTCTTTCATGAAGGACCTCCTGCGCCAGCCGCCACCCCCTACGGACGAGTTGGGCAACTGCGACCCGCTGCCGGCCATCAAGGCCGCCATCCAGCGCGCCAACGAGAATATCTACAACGACAACAAGGCCCAGAACCTCATCGAATCGAAGAAGCCGATGGGCACGACGCTCCTGTCCGCGGTCGTGACGCCCCGAAAAGTCTTCATCGGCAACGTCGGCGACACCCGCTGCTACCACATCCGCTACGGCGAGATCATCGAAAAGACCGAGGACCATTCCTGGGTCGACGAGCAAGTCAAGGCGGGGCTAATGTCAAAGGCCGAGGCCGAATCCGACCAGCGGCGCAACGTCGTGACCCGCAGTGTCGGCACGCATCCCGAAGTCGAAATCGACACCTACACCTGGCACGTCGTGCCCGGCGACAGCCTCCTCCTCTGCTCCGACGGCCTCGTCAACATGGTCAAAGACAGCGAGATCAACAAGCTGTTCCGCCGCCGCCGCTCCTCCGCGGAAATCGCCCAGCGACTCGTCAACATGGCCAACGAAAACGGCGGCCTCGACAACATCACCGTCATCGTCGCCTACATCAGCCCGAGCCTCGGACGCCGCCTCTCCCTCTGGTGGACGACCTTCTTCATGCACCACGGCAAGAAGGTCCTCTGGACCCTCATCACCCTCATCCTCTGCGGCCTCAGCTTCGCCGCCGGCCGCTTCGCCGCCCTGCACGGCTTCTAGCGAATTCTGAATACTGAATGCTGAATTCTGAAAGGTAACCAAGCTTGCCTGCAGCGCTGTGGGTGGCGCTTGCTCTTCATTCCTCCCATACTTCCCATGACTCCCATAACTCCCCTGGGAAATATGGGAGGCATGAGAGTTATGGGAGTCATGGGAAGTATGGGAGGAATGAAGAGCAAACGCCACCCACAGCGCCGCAGGCAACCCCAATCCCCATTCGCGTGATTCGTCTTATTCGTGGTTGTTCCTGCTCTTGCAGTTCTTCGTGTTCTTAGAGTCTTCGAGCCTTCGTGGTGATCTTCCTCAAAACGCCAGCGTCCCAAACAAACTCTTCCCCGCCGACCACGCCGAATCCTCGTTGATCACATTCCGCCGGTGCCGGATGAAATTGGCCTGCATCGTGCTCCCCTGCTGGGGCCGAACGCCAAGCGTCGCAAACGGAATCGCAATCTCCGCCGCCCACCCGGTCGGGTACGCCTTCGTCACCACCTGCCACTCGCCGTCCCACGACGCATCGCCGCCCTGCGCGTCGAACTGCACACCCGCCGTGTTCACCGCGAACCGCATCGGCTCGCCGCGACCGGTCCGCAACTGAATCTCGAGCGACTCATCCCCGTCCAGCACCGCGTCGCGCTCCGTCTGCTGCGCAACCAGCGTCTTCATGCGGTCGTCCCGCGCGTATACGGCGACGTACAGCGTATCGCTCGTGCGGCAAAGGCGAATCTCGGTCTGCTGTTTCGCAAACCCCAGCCCGTCCGTCGCCACAAACCCCAGCACCTCCGCCTTCCGCGGCCACGCGGCCTCCTTGAACGACGCGTCCATTTCCGGCGTCGAACTCGCGGGCGCGACGATGGCCGCGCTCGCGCCCTTCAACGCCGCCACCTGCACGTTGCGCAGCATCGGCGGCTCCGTCTCGCCCGCACCCGTGATGCGCAGGTAGCGCGCGCGCACCGGCCGCTCGAGAATCATCGGTCCCTGGATGCCGCCCGGCGCGACCGATTTCCAGCCCTCGACGTTCGTGTAATCCTTCCCGTTAATGCTCTGCTCGACGGTCAACTCGCCCACCCGCGCCGCCTCGAAATCAACGCGGCAAATCGGTCCCGGGCACGTCATGAAATCAAACGTCGCCGTCGCGCGCTTCTCTTCATCCACATACTCCGGCTCGGTCGGCAAGCCCAGCACAACGTTCCCCGCAGGCACCTTCAAGGGCCGGAACGGACGCAACGCCACGCCAAACACGATGCTGGCCGGCGGAAACTGTCCGTTGGTCTCCATGATGTTGATGATCTGCCCGGCCCGCTCCTCCGGCACGTTCGGATCGAGCTCAACCTGCTCCTTGACGATTTCCTCGGCGGCGCGCAGCGCTTTCGGCGTGGGTTTCCGGTGAAATTCCGATTCCACCTCGAGGTACGAAATCATGTTGCGGTACAACCGGTCAATCAGTTGCGACGACTCCTTGCGCCCGCGCGCAAACCCCTTCGAAACGCCCTTGAACCGGTCCAACTCATCCTTCGGCGCCACCCCCGTGAGGACCTGCCGGTTCAACCGCTCCGACAGCGCCGTCACCACCGCGCCGTACTCCGCCCCCTGCAATTCCGCCCCGAAGAACGCGCTCATCGCGTCCACATTCGGCCCCGACATCGGCGCCACGCGCTCTTCCTCGGCCGGCTTGGCCTTCGGCGCCGCGGGCGGTTCCTGTGGCGGCTCTTCGCGCCGTTGGTCACGCTCGCGCCTCTGCTTATCCGGCTTCTCCGACGCCGCCGCCGGCGGCCGCGCGAAATTATTCTGCGCCCGCACACCCGCCTCCGACGGATCCGCCGCCAACATCAGTAACATGCACAACACGTACATGGTCATCCTCCCGAACCGTCCAGTTTCCGCCGCGTTTACCTATGATTCTGTCGGCTCTGCCTGTTAATGGACATGCCACCTCCAAACTTGTTTGGGGGTGCTTAAAGCATAAGGTGAAGGCTTGAATCATTGCTCAAGTTTTTAAGCACCCCCAAACAAGTTTGGAGGTGGCATGTCCGAAGAAGTTGTCTTGGATGCACGTTTCATTTCCGCCGTTCAATTCTCTCGATCGACGATGTATTGCGCCAGAGCCCGGAAGGTGTCGGCTTCTGGACCAAAAGGCTCAAGCGCCGCCAAGGCATCGGCGACCGCCTCGTCGGCGAGTTGCCGGGCACGGTCGAGGCCGAGCAGCGCGGGATAGGTCGATTTCAGGTTCGCCTCGTCGCTACCCACCTGCTTCCCAAGCGCCTCGGTAGTGCCCACCACGTCCAGAATATCGTCCGCAATCTGGAACGCCAGCCCGATATGCTCGCCGTAGCGCGTGAGCGCATCCAGTTGCGCATCGTCCGCCCCGCCCAGGATCGCGCCGCAGCGCACCGACGCGCGAATCAGCGCGCCCGTCTTACAAGCATGCAGGTGGCGCAGTTCATCAAGCGTAAGGTGCTTATCCTCGCTCATGAGGTCAATGACCTGCCCGCCGACCATTCCTTCCGCCCCCGCCGCACGCGCAATCTCGGAAACAATACGTGGACTGCCCGACTGCGCGGCCACGTCAAACGCCATGGTGAGCAACGCATCGCCGGCGAGGATTGCGACGGCCTCGCCGTAGACCTTGTGCGACGTGGGCTTGCCCCGGCGCAGGTCGTCGTCATCCATGGCGGGGAGATCGTCGTGGATGAGCGAATACGTGTGGATCATCTCGATGGCGCACGCGGCGGGCATGGCGGCCGCGTCGTCGCCCGATACGATCGCGGCGGCGCCCAGCGCGAGCGCGGGCCTCAGCCGCTTGCCGCCCGCGAACAGGCTGTAGTGCATCGCTTCGCGCAACGTTTCGGGCATGCCGGACCACGCGGCGAAATACCCGCGCAACGCGGCCTCCGTCCGGGCGGCCTTCTCCTCAAGAAAGGTCCGGACGGATTTCAAAACAGCTCCTCGATCTCTTCGTCGGCATCCTCGTCTTCGGGTTCCGCGGGCTTCGCGCGACGCTTCTCGGAGACGATCTCGACCTTCTTCTCGACGACGGCCGTGCGTTCCTCGACCGGCGGCGCACCCTCTTCCCCAAAAGGTTCCGCGACGAGTTCGCCGTTGGCCTTCTTCGTGAGGATCTCGATGCGCTTTTCGGCTTCGGAAAGGGTGTGTTCGCAGCGCCGCGCGAGCTTGATGCCCTGCTCGAACTGCTTCAGCGAATCGTCGAGCGACAACCCGCCCTCCTCCAGCACCGACACGATCTGCTCGAGCCTGTCCAGGTCTTTTTCGAAATTTGACTCAGCCATGGGGGTCTCCCTCAACCGCATCCGGGCCCGGCTCCAATGCGCCGCCCGGCTTGTCCTCCACCTCTTCGACGGCGGCCGTCGCACCGCCCGTCCCGAATCGTAAGTATATTTTATCGCCCGGCACGAGTTCGCGCGCATCGCGCACGAGGACCCGCTCCGGAAGTTTCCAGGTCAGTGAATACCCCCGCGACAGAATCGCCAGCGGACTCAGGGTGTCCAATCTCGCCAATGCGGGACCCAGGCGTGTCCGGGTGCGCCGCACGCTCTCGAGGGCCGCGTAGAGCATGCGCTGGTGCAACCGTGCGTAGCGTTCGCGCGTACGATGGATTTGCACGGCCGGCGACAGCATCAGCAGCGTCCGCGACACCCGGTCCAGCCGGTTCTTGCGCGCGGCCACGTTCGCGGTGATCGCCGTTTGGAGGCGCATCCGCAGTTCGTCGGTCCGCTGGCGGCGCTGGCGCACGATCTCGTCCGGCCGCCGCAGCACGTGGCAGGAGGCGGCCATGGCGATCCGGTTCCTGAGCCCGTCCAAGCGCATCTTCATGAGCTTCTGCATGCGTTCGCGCAGCACGCGGACCTGCTCGCAGAGCACCTGGTGCTCTTTAACCACGACTTCCGCCGCGGCCGAAGGCGTCGGCGCGCGGTAATCAGCCGCAAAATCGGTCAGTGTGAAATCAACCTCGTGCCCCACGGCGGAAATAATCGGCGTTTGCGCCTCGTATACCGCGCGGACAACCATCTCTTCGTTAAACGGCCACAAATCCTCGAGCGACCCGCCCCCGCGACCCACGATCATGACGTCCACGCCCAGCGCGTCGAGCGTGCGAATTCCCTCGACGATCTCCGGCGCGGCCTCTACTCCCTGGACTCGTGCGGGGTATAGCAGCACGTGGATGTTCGCAAAACGCCGGTTCAGGACGTGCAGCATATCGCGGATGGCCGCCCCCGTCGGCGAAGTCACGATGCCAATCCGCCGCGGCAGCATCGGCAGGGGCTTTTTGTGCTCCTCGTCGAAGATGCCCTCTTCCTGCAGCTTGGCCGTCAGTTGCTCAAAGGCCAGTGGCAGCGCGCCCAGCCCCTTCGGCTGCATCACCTCGCAGACGATCTGGTAGTTGCCGCGCTTTTCGTAAACAGTTACCAGCCCGCTGACGATGACCTCGAGCCCGCTTTCCGGCGTGAACTTCAACGGCGACAAGCGGTTACGGAAAATGACCGCGTCGATCTGGCTGTCGGCATCCTTCAGCGTGAAATAGGCATGCCCCGCCGGCGACACCTTCCAATTGGAAATTTCGCCCGACACCCAGATCCGTCCGATCTGCCCTTCGAGCAAGGACTTGACCCGACGCGTGAGCTGGCTGACGGTAAGTATATCGGCTTGTACTGCACACATGGCTGCATTCTACCACCGCCAAAAAGCCAAAACTATACCCCTTCGCAAGGGAGGTTGGTGGGCCGATAGTCCAGGCCAAAGCGTCATTGCGAGGAGTCCTGCACAGCTTTTTCCCGTGCAGGACGACGAAGCAATCCCGGGACCGGGAAGGTGAATCCATAGCCCTACCTGTCATCCCGAGCTTGCGAGGGATCTAGTCGCACCGAGGACTCGAATGCTTGGGTGTGACTAGATCTCTCGCAAGCTCGGGATGACAGAAAGAGACGGCTTGCTCTTCTTGGT